>JAQGKA010000181.1 GCA_028290355.1 Tardiphaga sp.
TATACGGGCCTCGCTTATATCGGCGACGTCGGGCTGCATCTCATCATGCCGGCGATGACCATCGGGCTGTTCTTCATGGCGACCTATACCCGCATGACCCGCGCCTCGATGCTGGAGGTCAAGCGGCTCGATTTCGTTAAGACCGCCCGCGCCAAGGGCCTGCGCGACAATGTCATCCAGCGCCGCCACGTGCTGCGCAACGCGCTGCTGCCGGTGGTGACGCTGGCCGGCGTGCATGCCGGCACGCTGATCGGCGGCGCCGTGATCACCGAGACCGTCTATGCCTGGCCCGGCATCGGCCGGCTGATGTACGAGGCGCTGCTGCAGCGCGACTACAACCTGCTGCTCGGCGTCTTCGTGGTCTGCTCCGCGATGGTGCTGATCTTCAACCTGATCACCGACCTGGTCTATCGGCTGGTCGATCCGCGTATCGAGTTCGCATCATGAAGGCGTTCTGGAAATCGATGCTGCGCCATCCCGGCGGCGTGATCGGCCTGGTGGTCCTGTTCATCGCCATCTTCATCGCGATCTTCGGGCCGACGATTTTCCCGACGTCGCCATGGCGGATGGTGCAGCGGCCGTTCCTGCCGCCTTTCACCAATCCCGCGGTGCTGCTCGGCACCGACGCGCTCGGCCGCGACGTGTTCGCCGGCATCATCTATGGCGCCCGCGTCTCGCTGCTGGTCGGCCTCGTCTCGACCCTGGTGGCGCTGATCGTCGGCGTGCCGCTCGGTGCCGTCGCCGGCTATTTCGGCGGCCGGGTCGACGACGCGCTGATGCGCTTCACCGAATTCTTCCAGACCATTCCGAGTTTCCCGCTGGCGATCGTGCTGGTGGCGATCCTGCAGCCGTCGATCTATTCGATCGTGGCCTCGATCGGTATCGTCTCATGGCCGCCGGTGGCGCGGCTGGTGCGCGCCGAGGTGTTGTCGTTGCGGACCCGCGAATATGTCCAGGCCGCCATCGTCACCGGGCAAAGCAATAGCTGGATCATCTGGCGCGAGATTCTGCCCAACGCGCTGTCGCCGGTGATCGTGCTGGCGTCGCTGATGGTGGCCACCGCGATCCTGCTGGAATCCTCGCTGTCGTTCCTCGGCCTCGGCGATCCCAACATGATTTCCTGGGGCTACATGGTCGGCGCCGGCCGCACCGTCATTCGCCAGGCGTGGTGGATCACCGTGTTCCCCGGCGTCGCCATCCTGCTGTCGGTGCTCGCCATGAATCTGGTCGGCGAAGGCCTCAACGACGCGCTCAATCCGCGCCTGGCCAAGGACAGCCGCTGACATGACCGCCGTACCCGCCGTCTCCATCAAGAATCTGAGAATAGCGCTGCCGAAGGGCGCCGAGCGGCCCTATGCCGTCGATGGCATCTCGATAGATCTCGTCCCCGGCGAGATCGTCTGCGTGGTCGGTGAATCCGGCTCCGGCAAATCGATGTGCGCCCATGCGTTGATGGGCCTGCTGCCGGACACGGTCAGCACCGAGACCGGCGAAATCCTGCTCGAAGGCGACAACCTGTTGAAGCTCGATGAAGACGGCTGGCGCGACGTCCGCGGCCGCCGCATCGCCATGGTGTTTCAGGAGCCGATGACCGCGCTCAATCCGCTGATGCGGATCGGCGAGCAGATGATGGAAATGTTCGAGGCCCACAATCTGCTGACGCCGAAGGAGCGCCGCGCCAAGGCGCTGGGCCTGGCACGCGAAGTCGGGCTGCCCGATCCCGAGCGGATCGTGCGCGCCTATCCGCATCAATTGTCCGGCGGCCAGCGCCAGCGCGCGATGATCGCCATGGCGCTCGCATTGGAGCCGGCCGTGCTGGTGGCGGACGAGCCGACCACCGCGCTCGACGTCACCACGCAGGCGCAGATCCTCAAGCTGATCCGCGACCTGCAGCGCCGCCGCAACATGGCGGTGATGTTCATCACCCACGATTTCGGCGTCGTCGCCGATATCGCCGACCGCGTTGTGGTGCTGCGCTATGGCAAGGTGGTGGAAGAGGGAACCGCCGCGGAAGTGCTCACCCGTCCGCAGCATGACTACACCAAGGCGTTGCTCGCCGCGGTACCGTCGATGCACCCGCCGGTGCGCGCGCCGCTGGAAGGCCGCGAGAAGGCGGTGGACGTGATCGGCCTCGACAAGACCTATGTCACCTCCGGCGGCTGGTTTCGGCCCGACCGCAGCGTGCGCGCCGCCAACGAAGTCAGCTTCTCGATCCTGCAGGGCGAGACGCTCGGCCTGGTCGGCGAATCCGGCTCCGGCAAGTCCTCGGTGGCGCGGCTGGTGATGCAGCTGATCAAGCCCGACCGCGGCACGGTAAGGATCGGCGAGTCCGATCTCACCAAGCTCACCGGCAAGGCGCTGCGCGACGAGCGCCACCGCATCCAGATGATCTTCCAGGACCCGTTCGCCTCGCTCAACCCGCGCCGCAAGGTCGGCAACATCATCAGCGACGGCCCGATCGCCCACGGCACCGATCCGAAGGTGGCGATGCAGCGCGCCCGCGACCTGCTGGGGATGGTCGGCCTCGATGCCGGCGCGATGGAACGCTATCCGCACGAATTCTCCGGCGGCCAGCGCCAGCGCATCGGCATCGCCCGCGCGCTGGCGCTGGATCCGGAAATCATCGTCGCCGACGAGGCCGTCTCCGCGCTCGACGTTTCCGTGCAGGCGCAGGTGCTGGCGCTGCTGGAAGACCTCAAGGCGCGGCTCGGTCTCTCGATGCTGTTCATCACCCATGATCTGCGCGTCGCCGCGCAGATCTGCGACCGCATCGCGGTGATGCAGCGTGGCGTCATCGTCGAACTGAAGCCGACCGCTCAGCTGTTCGCAGCACCCGAGCATCCCTATACGCGCGAGCTCCTCGGCGCCGTCCCCGGCCAGAGCTCGCCATCGCAGGCCGCCTGATCCCATGTCTTCCGATCTTATGCATTGCGTTCTTCTGAGCAGGACCACCGACCTGCGCAAATATCTTAAAGACGAAATCAAGCGGCTCGAGGGCCGCGTCGCCTTCGTCGATCATCTCGACGGCACCAACGCTGCCGATGTCCGCATGGCGGTGGGCTGGCATCCGCATGCCGACGCCTTCGATCATTATCCGAATCTGCAGGCGGCGTGTTCGATCGGTGCCGGCGCCGACAGTATTCTGGCATGCCCGAGCCTGCGCGAGGACATCGAAGTGGTGCGCGTGGTGGAGCCGGCGCAGGCGCAGATGATGTCCGGCTTTGTGATCTTTCACGCCATCTGGCATCAGCGCAACTTCGCCACCTACTTCGCGCACCAGCGTGACAGGATCTGGAAGCGCATGGGGCAGCGCACCACGCAGGAAGTGCCGGTCGGCATTCTGGGATACGGCGCGATCGGCGCACGCGTCGCCGCCGATCTCGCCGCGCTTGGTTTTCCGGTCAAAGTCTGGAGTCGCAGCGCCAAGCCGACGTCTGAAGGCGTCACTGGCTTCCACGGCGCCGATGGCTTGAACGCGATGCTCGACGACACCGAGATTCTCGTCAACCTGCTGCCGCTGACCACCGAGACGCGCAACATCCTGAATGCCGCGCTGTTTGCGAAGATGCGCCGCGGCGGCTACCTTATTCAGGTCGGCCGCGGCGAGCACATGGTGGAGCAGGACCTGCTCGATGCCCTCGACAACGGCCAACTCGCAGGCGCCGCGCTCGACGTGTTCCTCGCCGAGCCGCTGTCGAAAGAGCATCCGTTCTGGACCCATCCCGGCATCGTGCTGACCCCGCACGACGCCTGCGACGTCACGCTACCTGCGGTGGGCCAGACCATCCTGGCCACCGCCGAAGCGCTGAAGGCTGGCGTCAAGCCGAAGGATGCCGTGGATCGAATGCGAGGTTACTAGCAGGCCGATTAGAATGGAGTGAGCTGAAGGCGCGGCTAGGGCGCCACGAGCCAGAAGCCGCCGACCACCAGGACAAGAGCCAACAGGCCGATAATTCCGAGCACAGCCGCCGTGATGGCGAGCAGGCCGTGGGCTTCGAGCCATCCGCGTAACGCTTTTTCCATGGCCCGATGAGCCTCCCGTTGATTTGAATGTTGTTTTGTCGTTTGGCAGCGTATCAAACGGCCGCCCCGCCGTCTCGCCGCGTTCTGCCTCGCCCGGAGATCATCATGGACCACCTGCACACCCAGGGCATCGACATGCCCAAACTCGGCCTTGGCACCTTTCGCCTGCAGGGCGATGCCTGCCGCGCGGCGGTGGAGAGCGCGCTCGGGCTCGGCTATCGCCACATCGACACCGCCGAGATGTATGGCAACGAGGACGGCGTCGGCGCCGGGATCGAGGCCTCCGGTATCGCCCGGAAGGATATTCACGTCACCACAAAGGTCTGGCACGAGAATCTGGCGCCGGATGCGATCCGGCGGTCGTTCGATGCCAGCCTCGCCAAGCTCAGGCTGGATCATGTCGATCTTTATCTGGTGCACTGGCCGGCGAAGGGCATGAACCTGCCGGCGATGTTCGAGACGCTGATGAAGCTGAAGCAGGAAGGCCGCACCCGCGCCATCGGCGTCGCCAATTTCACCGTCGCGCTCCTGAAGACCGTGGTTGAGGAGATCGGTGCCCCGATCGCCTGCAACCAGATCGAATACCACGTCTTCCTCGACCAGACGAAGGTGCGCAGCTATCTCGCCAGCAAGTCGATTCCATTGGTGGCCTATTGCCCGCTGGCGCAGGGCAAGGTGACCGACAACAAGGTGCTGAAAACCATCGGCGCCAGGCACAACGCCAGCGCGGCGCAGGTGGCGCTGAAATGGCTGCTTGATCAGGATGGCGTCGCCGCGATCCCGAAGGCCTCGCGCGCGGAAAGCCAGCAGGCCAATCTCGATGCGCTGAACGTGAAACTCGACGATGAAGATCGCAAGGCGATTGCAGGATTGCCGAAAGACCAGCGGCTGGTGAATCCGGGCTTTCACCCGGACTGGGACTGAGTTTCTCTTCCCTCTCCCCCAAGCAAAGCGAAGCGAAGCTTTGCAGGGTGGGAGAGGGTGGCCGCGCGGCCGGGTGAGGGGAGCATTTGGCGCGAAAGCCCCCTCATCCGTTGCGGACTGAGCCTGTCATCGGGCGGCGCTTTGCGCCGACCCGTTGGTCCGCGCCACCTTCTCCCACAAGGGGAGAAGGAAGAAGAACCCCCGCCTCACTTATGTCGATGTGGCTTCTTCCCGTCACTCTTCTTCGCGCCGGTCGGGATCATCACCACGCGGCCGTATTTCACGCCGCGCTCGGCGATGATGTGATCGGCGCCCGCCGCGGTGTGCCAGACCGGCGTGATGGACGGCGTGCTGCATCCGGTCGAGCCGCTGGCGATCCGCGTCGCGGTCGCAGGATCGTTCTGATTGCCGCAGTGCAGCTTGCGCAATTTTGGCGGCCGGCTCATCTTCTCTCCATAAAAAGAAAATTCTGGGATCACCACAGGGAGGCACCATGCGAGTGCGCGAGTCTCTAAATCCGATATCGTTCATCACGGCCCTATGGGCAGCAACAGGATTTTTCATGTCATCGGCCGGCGCCGCCACCTTCGTCTATGTCGGCAATGCCGACAGCCAGGATGTCACCGTTCTCGAACTGAAAGCGAATGGCGATCTGACGCCGGTGGAAACCACAGCGGTGCCGGGTCCGGCCAAGCCGGGCGGCTCGCTGCCGCTGGTGGTCAGCCCGGAGAAGCATCGCCTCTATGTCGGCCTGCGCAACGAGCCGTATTCCGCGGTCACCTTCGAGATCGATGCCAAGACCGGAAAGCTCAAGCTGGTCGGGCCCGGTCCGCTGGCGGACTCGATGGCGTATCTGTCGATCGATCGCACCGGGCGATTTCTGCTCAGCGCGTCCTATGGCGGCAACAAGATCGCGGTCAATGCGATCGGGCCCAATGGCGTCATCGCGCCGGCGCAGCAGGTCATCGCCACCGAGCCGAATGCGCATTGCATCATCTTCGATCCCACCAACCGCTATGTGCTGCATACCAGCCTCGGCGGCGACGTCATTTATCAGCAGAAGTTCGACGCTAAGACGGGTACGCTCTCGCCGAACGATCCGCCGACCGTCAGCGTCAAAGCCAAAGGTGGTCCGCGCCATCTGCTGTTCTCGCCGGACAAGCAGTTCGTCTACCTGCTCAACGAACTCGATGCCGCGATCTACGTCTTCCCGTGGGATGCCGCGACCGGCACGCTGAAGAAGGAGATCCAGGTCGCGTCCGCGCTGCCGAAGGGCTTCGATGGCAAGCCGTGGGCGGCCGACATTCACCTCACGCCGGACGGCAAATTTCTCTACGCTTCCGAGCGCACCACCAGCACGCTGGCGGCGTTTCGCGTCGACGAGAAAACCGGAATGCTGACCCCGATCGACTCTTATCCGACCGAGAAGCAGCCGCGCGGCTTCAGCATCGATGCTTCCGGCCGCTATCTGCTGTCGGTCGGCCAGCTCTCCAACAGCATGACCAGCCACGCCATCGACAAGGCGACCGGCACGCTGACCAAACTAAAGGAATATCCGGTGGGCAAGAACCCGAACTGGGTCGAGATCGTCGATCTTCCCCGGTAGAGTCCCTGCGGGATCGATCATTCCCGTGATGAAACAGCTGTTCGCAGCGAGGTCGCGGTTCATGCGTGGCACGCCACCTGTGATCAGTTCGTAGCCCGAGAAATATCCGAGCGAATGTATTGCGCAGCCCAGATGAAAAGCAGCGCTCCTAATGTCGTCGTAACGGAGGCGGAGAGCAGCGAATAACGAACGGCTTCGGTTCCATATTCGCCCGCAATTGCGTCGTTGATCATCCCGACACCAAGCGGGCCCAGACCCTGACCGAAGCAGGTTGCTGTCAGGAGAATAATCGCCGTTGCGAGAGCTCGCATGCTGGGTCGCGCGACCGTCTGTGCGATTGCAAAGATTGGTCCCAGATGAAAGCCCACCAAAAACGAGGTCATTGCCAGCGCGGCCACCATGGCGGTGAAATTCGCAGTCAATAGGCAGGCGGCTAACACCGGGCCTGCCAGACCCGACGTGATGGCGGGCGCCCACAATTTCCAGCGATCGTCATCGCGCCCGATCCGCGCTACCACGAGACCGCCGGCAAGCGTTCCCGCCATTCCGAACAGGCCCTTGAAAGTTCCTGCGTATGTCCCGATTTCGACGCTGCTCAGATGATGCACGCGCGCGAGAAATGGGGGAATCCAGGCAGACGTCGCATAGTTCGTGTAAGTGGTAAGACAAAAGCCAATCAGCACAATGAGGAAGGTTTTCTGTGACGCCAGAAAGGCCAGGGTCGGACCGATTGCTTCGCGGGTTACGGTCTCCATGGACGAGCCGCGCCGTGGTTCGGAAACAGTCAGCCAAAGGATCGCGGCCAGCGCGATGCCAGGTAAGCCTGCTGTGAAGAAGGCCACGCGCCATCCATAATGTTGATTCACCCATCCGCCAATGAAATAGCCGAGAAATACGCCGAGATAGGTGCCGACGGCGTAAATGCCCAAGGCGCGGGGACGTTCGTTTTTGTCGAACATGTCCGCGATCATCGACTGAGATGCGGGAGTGCCGGCAGATTCTCCGATACCAACGCCAATTCGCGCAAGGGTGAGTGTCGCGACGCTCTGGGCCATGCCGCAAAAGACCGTCATTGCGCTCCAGAATGCAAAGGCTGCGGCGACGATATTCCGGCGGTTCAGCCGATCGGCGAACCGCGCGATCGGTATGCCGAGGAGAGAATAGAATAGCACGAAGCCAAAGCCGGCAATCAGCCCCATGGTGGTGTCGCTGAGTGTGAACTCTTTCTTGATAGGCTCGATCAGAACATTGAAGATTGTTCGATCCAGGAAATTCAGGGCGTAGATAATTGTCAGAAGTGCAAGCGCATAATAGCGCCGCACCGAGGGCTGTGCGACGCCATCGGCACGCGAAGCCGCCTGTGGCGCGAAATCCACCATCATATCCTCCCGATTTTTTAGTCTTGGCCTTGTTTTTTTGGCCTTTATTTTTTTTGTCAGCTCTCGCGAATATAATTTCCCGCTTCGAACACGATGGGTGGCGTGTGCTGATCGAAGCTGACGCTTACCGGGTCGTGCCCTGCTGCCATGGCTTCGAGTTGCTCGCGCATCATGCGCCGGACCATCAGGACGCCCCGATCGCTCTGGCCAAAATGCTCTTCCGAGTGCATCGTGATCGGGCCTTGCCCAACCTGCGCTTCATAATCGCCAGGAAATTTCTGGTGCTCCTGCTCGGTCAAGTCCCACCAGAACTTGCCGTTGAACTTTGAGCGCATCCGGCCGATTTCGCCGGGGTGCTTGACGCGGCCCGCGACGTAAATCCGAAACGACGTATCGTCGATAGGAAGAACCCAGCCGATGGATTCCACGCGTGCGAACTGCGCAACCCGAGGATTGGGGACCACACGCAAGGTCGGGAAGACGGCTTCCGTCACCCGGTAGAACACCTTGCCATCTTCCTGATGGCGGATCGACCGGATGGCGACCCCGCGCTGGGTTGCTTCGAATTTCACCTCCGGCATCGATGCCATCATGTTGGTGAACTGTGCGCCGCTGAATGAGCCGTGCAGAACCGGGACGTGAAAGGGATCGGCCACGTTCTCGAAATGCTGCAGCCAGTTGCAGGGGATGATGGTTGGGCCGCCGCCACCGATCGACGTGTCGTCTGCCTCGACGAATTCACCTTCGTCCATCTGCTCAAGACATTCGTAGCGCGGGAGAACCGGTTTCTTTTCGGGCGGTCCCATATAGGCGAAGATCAGGCCATAACGCTCCTCGACGGGGTACCAGGGCTGGCGAACCTTGTCCTTGAAGCTGCCGCCTTCCGGTTCGCAGGGTTGCTCCAGACAATGGCCTTCGGTGTCGAACTTCCAGCCGTGATAGCAGCAGCGAATGCCGTCTTCTTCCACCTTGCCGTAGTAAAGTGTCGTTCCGCGGTGGCAGCATCGGGCGTGAAGCAATCCCGGGCGGCCGTGTTTGTCGCGAAATAGCACGAGGTCTTCGCCGAGCGCGCGGACCTTTCGCGGCGTGTCGCCCGCATCGTCTGCCAGACCGATCGGATGCCAGTAACGGCGAAGCAGTTCGCCCATCGGCTTGCCGCGTCCGACCTCCGTCAGCTCGGTTTTATAGCTCGAGGGCTTCATCCCGTAGGCGGTCTCGATCTCGCGATTCCGGTGCGTGATGTTCATCGCCGTCTCTCCCACTGTGCTGCTTTGGTCGTTGCGTTTTCTTGGAAACGTTCCAATAAGAAAACTTCAGATCGATGACATTGTCAACGGTTTATTGTCCTTGCGTTGATGGTGCTTGGCAGCGGCACCGTTTGTTGGCAGATGAAGTTGATGACCTTGAAACCGATGAAACCGACGCGGCGTACCCGTTCCACTCTTCCGAAGCCGGATCAGCTTGCGCCGGTGACGGAGATGGTTTCGTCGCGGCTGATGGTGCTCGCCAATCTGCTGAAGCGAGGTGCGGTTCTGCGCTACCGGAGAACCGCCGGGTTGTCTTCGGTGGAATTTGGGCTGGTGGCGTCGCTGGGACGCCATCCGCCGATGAGTGTCATTCAGCTTGCTGGTGCAGTCGGCATGGACAAGAGCCAGATCAGCCGCGCTTTGTCAGGACTGGTGGAGCGGGACTTGGTCTCGCGACAGGTGAACCCGAAGGACAATCGCGAAGTTCTGGTCGCGCTCACCCGAACTGGAATTGTGGCGCATGAAATCCTTGTGGCAGGCGCTGTCGAGCGCAGCGAAAACCTGCTTGAAGAGTTTGGCGATGACGAGGTGATGCTTTTGTTGCGCTATATTGACCGGTTGACTGACAAAGCCGCAGCAATGCTGCAAGAGGAAAAAGACCGCGCTTGAGGGGCTCAGCGGCGCGACCGCACTGACCGCGTCAGCGGATCAGCAGTCTCTATCGAAGTACAAAACACTAATATCGTAATCCCTCCTTGCGGTAAGTGTCCCGCGTCGCGCTAGAGTTCAGTGCCGCGCCCGCTTCTCCACATTGGCCGACCGCTCCGGTACGCCAAATTCCGCGCGACACACTTCGGCGAGCACGGCGACGCCGTCGCGGATTTCGTCGTGCGAAGGGCTGGCAAAACACAGCCGCAGCCGGCTGCCGGCATAGGCCTTGTCGGTGGACCATTCCGGGCCGGGATTGATGGCGACGCCGGCCTTGAGCGCGGCCTGATACAGTTTGAGCGTATCGACGGTGTCCGGCAGCTTGATCCACAGGAAGA
>JAQGKA010000187.1 GCA_028290355.1 Tardiphaga sp.
ATATTTTTGCCTACATCGAAGGCTTCTACAACCGAACTCGTCGCCACTCCGCCATCGGCTATATCAGCCCGATCGAGATGGAGCTAAAAGCAGCTTAACCCTGTCCATTTTTTCGGAGGAAGATCACGCTTCACGCATAAGAGATGGACCTCTCCTAAAATTACTGTTCTTTGCGAAATACGCTAATCAACCAGTAGTACTATCGCCCCTGCGGAAATAAGCGCAACGAGGTTGTACGGGAGGGCACGACGCGTTCAATCCCCCGCCATCGCGGCGCCCGGTGCGGCGCTGCGGCTGAACTTGATGCTCAGGAAGCCGTTAAACCCGTTTGGGTCTCTCAAACGGTGATTTTCTGCAAGTTCTTGATTTAGCGTTCGAAAGGTCTCGAACCTCTGATCCATAGATTCGCAGTCATTTTATCGACACGAAAGATACGCACGAATCCTGAAATGCGAACCCGTGCGTTCTGCTCAATTCTCGAAGCCAAACAGCTTTCCTGGATTCGTTACCAGAATTTTTTGCAGCTCAGCCTCGTCCGGCGCGTAGCGATAGAGCAACTCCAGCAAATCGGCGTCGTTGGGCGGTTGCACCACCGATACCGGATGCGGCCAGTCGCTCGCCCACACGCAGCGGTCCGGCGCCGCCTCGATATAGGCGCGCGCGATCGGGATCACGTCGTCCCACGGCGGTCCGGCTTTCGAGGTCTTCTCGCCCAATGACAGCATGACCCAGAAGTTGCCTTTGGACAGAAGCTCGAGCATCTTGCGCAAATTCGGATCATCCTTGCCCAGCGTCGGGTCCGGGCGCGCCATGTGGTCGATCAGAACCGGCACGTCGAGCGACTCGTATTTGGCGACACTCGAGACGATGCCGTCCTTTTCGGGCTGGATCTTCGCGTACCAGCCGAGTTCGCGAATCCGCGCGATGGCCCGCGCAAAATCCTTGTCCGATAGCACCGCGCCCAAAGCCTGGCGGAAGCTGAAACGCGCGCCGCGCACGCCGGCGTCGTGCAACTTGGCGAGATAGCGATCGTCGGCCTCCGCAAACACCAGCGCGTTAGCGCAGCCGCGGTAATTCGGTCCCATGGCGGCAAGACCGTCGAGCACCACGGCATGATCGGCGCCGTAGGTTGTGGTCTGTACGATGATGCCGCGATCGATGCCGAGCGCCTTGTGAACGCGCAGCGCTGCTTCCCATGTGGCTGACGGCATCTCGTAGGCTGCGCCGGGACGCACTGGATATTTCTCAAGCGGACCCAGCACATGGAACTGGCTATCGACACTTTTCGGCGGCGGCAGCTTAGTCGGGCGGCGCGGGTTCGGATCGAACGCAAGATAATTCGGCATGGTGTTGGTCCTTTCAATCGATCTTGTCAGTCGATGACAGCGGTGAAGTCGCATTGCACCAGGGCGCCGCCGTCCATATCCATCTGCAGCGCGTGACGGGCGGGACGCGACCGCTCGTCCGGAAACATCTTCAGCCACTCGACGTTGACCGGCGCGCGCTGACCGCGGTCTTGCAGCCACACGGTCATCTTGATGATGTCATCGGTGGTGCCGCCGCCGGCCTCGACGGTGGTTTTCATATGCGCGAACATATGGGCGCACTGGTCTTCGATCCGCTCCGGCATGGCGCCGGTTGCGGGATCACGCCCGAGAATGACGCCGGACATCAGAAGATTGCCGATGCGACAAGCGTTTGGAATCGGATTGACGTGCTTGAAGCCGCCAATATGAATGCTTTTGCGTCGTGTCATTGTGGGCTCTCCTCACGGGCTTTCACTGTGGGCTTGCTTCAGACGAATTGGCAGGACACCGACCCGAACGTCCCATAATCGGCGTGGAACGTATCGCCCTTGCTCACGTCGACCGGGCGGGTGAAAGATCCCGACAGCACCAATTCGCCGGCTGCAAGATGCTCCCCGTGCGGGGCCAGGCGGTTGGCCAGCCAAGCCACACCCTGCGCGGGGTGATTGAGCACGCCAGCGGCGATGCCGGTCTCCTCGATCTGTCCATTGCGAAACAGCAGCGCGCCGATCCAGCGCAGATCCACGTCGAGCGGCCGGAACGGCCGTCCGCCAACCACCAGCGCCGCGTTCGCTGCATTGTCCGAGATCGTGTCCATCACCTTGCGCGCAACCTTGGTTTCCGGATCGATCCGATGCATGCGGGTTTCGAGAATTTCCAACGCGGGCGTGACGTAATCAGTGGCGTTGAGCACGTCGAACACCGTGCAACCCGGGCCTTTCAACCCAGTCTTCAATACAAACGCCAATTCGACCTCGATGCGGGGCGCATGGAAGCGGTCGAACGGAATCGGGCTGGCGTCCGCATAAAACATGTCCTGGAACAGCACGCCGTAGTCCGGCTCGGAGATGCCGACGGCGTTTTGCATCGCCTTCGACGTCAGTCCGATCTTGTGTCCCTTGACGATACGTCCACCCGCGAGTTGCAGCCGGGTCCAGGCGCGCTGGATTGCATAGGCGTCCTCGATGGTGAGGCCGGGATGTTCGAGCGTGAAGGCGCGAATGAGAGATTTGCTGCGCTCGGCCTCGTCGAGGCGTTGCGCGAGGTGGTCGATGGTGGGCTGGTCGAGCATGATGGTTACTTTTCGGCTATAACGGCGTTGCGGAGGATGCCAATTCGGGACGATTCCACTTCGACCACATCACCCGGCTTCAGCCAGCGCGGCGGATCGAACCTCGCGCCGGCACCGGTGGGAGTGCCGGTCGCGATCATGTCGCCGGGTTTCAGGGTGGCAAAGGTGGAGAGGTAGGCGATCAGGACATCGAACGGAAACATCAGCCGCTCGGTGGAATCCTGCTGGCGCAGATCGCCATTGACGCGGGTGACAATGTCATGCGGGCCGCGCGGATCGCACTCGTCCGCGGTGACGATCCACGGCCCGATGCTGCCGGAGCGGTCGAAATTCTTGCCCTGCGTGACGTTGAACTTGCCGTGGTGCAGCCAGTCCCGCACGCTGCCCTCATTGCACAGCGTCATGCCGAAGATGTGCTCCCACGCCCGCTCGCGCGAGATATGGCGGCCCTGCTTGCCGATCACGATGACGAGTTCGCCCTCGTAGTCGAGTTGCTCAGAGACCTTCGGCTTCTCGATCGGCTGCCCGGAACCGACCACTGAGGAGGCGTTGCGGACAAACAGGCTGGGATATTTCGGCAGATCCGAATTGTCTTTGTATTCGGCGTTGCGATCCTTGTAGTTCACGCCGATGCACCAGAGCTTTTCCGGATTGGACACGGGCGACGTCAGCACCAGGCCATCGAGCGCATGGTCGGGTTTTTGACCCGCGGCAGCGGCACGCGCGGCCTCCAGCCCATCACCGGCGATCAGGCTGCGCAGATCAGGAAACGTCGATCCGATCCGCGTCGTCAGATCAACCACGCCGCCGTCGACGACGACGCCGTAGCGCAGCGCCCCGTTCACGAGATAGCTCAAAAGGCGCATAAAAAAATTCTCCAGATTATCACCGCGTCAGGCGGCTTGCTGTTGGGGTGAAGGCGTCGCGTCGGCAGCCCCGCGTCTGCGGGTTTCCGGAAGCGACAGCGTCATGGCGAGGAACAGTACGATGGCGGGCACCACCACCATCATGCCCATGGCAAGTTCGCCGCCGAACGCCGCCGCCACCATCGGCACCACGACCGGCGCAAAGCTGCCGATGCCGCGACCAGCCATGTAGACGACCGACACCGCGGTGGCGCGCACCTCGATCGGATAAATTTCCGACAACCAGGTGCCGACCACCCCAAGCGCCGAGTTGCCAATCACAAACGCGATGTAGGTCCAGAACATCGGGAAGCCCACGATGCTGCCCTGGTACTTGTCATGCGCATACAGGTAGAGACCGCCGGCCATGGCGCCCCAGGCGAAGCCCGGTATCAGCGCGCCATATCGCCGACCGAACGCATCGTTGAGCACGCCCATGCTGAGATAGGAGAGCCCGCCGACCAACGATGCGATAATGGATATGTTGCGGACGATTTCAGGCGGCGTATCGAGCGATTTCTGCATCAGCGTCGGCATGAACACGACAACACCGTAATAGCAGAACATGTAAGCCATCATCCAGACGAGACACATGATCGAAACGATCAACAGCCGACCGCGAAACATCGCCACCAGCGTGTTTCCTGTTTTAGCGGCGGCCGTGACCAGTCCGCTGCTACGCTGGCGATCGAACTGCTGCCAAGCCTTCGATTCCGGCATGAACAGGCGGATGAAGATCATCAGCAGGATTGGCGAGCCTCCGGTAAGCAGAGCAATCCGCCAGCCCCATTCGAGACTGAACGACGTCGTGGCCCAGACGCCGACGATCGAGGCGCTGGCGCTCGCAATCACCGCGCTGCCTTGAATGAACGCGCTGCCAAGCCCGCGCCGCTCCTTGTTCCATGCTTCGTTGAACAACACCATGCCGGCGCCCCACTCGCCCCCGAGGCCGATGCCGGTGATGAATCGAAGCACCGCGAGACTCCAGTGATCCCACGCGAACGCCGAGGCAATGGAGCCGGCGGCGAATACCCCGAGCGTCAATTGCAGCGCCTGCTTGCGACCGATGCGATCACCCAGCCAGCCGAACAGCGCGCCGCCGATCACCGAGCCGAGCAGAGTCAGGCTTGTCACGCCGGCCACTTGCGCCAGCGATATCTGCAGCGACTTCTGAATCGACCCCATCAGAAACGGCATGATCAGGACGTCGTAAAGATCGAGCGCGAACCCGAGCATGCAGGAAAAGATGATCGCGGCCCGCTCGCCACGCGTATAGCCGGATGCATCAGGCGATGCCGCGGTCATTGCCGTTCGGTTCATGGGCGCATCATTTCGCTGGACGGTTCAGGACGGCGACTTCGAGGTCTGGAACACCGACTTCAACGTGACGATCTCGCCAAGCCGCGCATAGCGGGGGCCGCCGATGCGGGCGATCGGGTCAAGCGCTTCGGTTTCGATCTTGCCGTTGTTCACGAGACCGTCGCGGACATGGAACACCAGTACTTCGCCGACGATCAGCCGACTGCGAGTCTCGCCGAATTCAAGGCACTGCCGGAAGCGGCACTCCATCGCGATCGGCGCCGCGGCGAGACGGGGCACCTTGATGCGTTCACTCGGCAGGGTCTCGAGTTTCAACTCCTCGACCTCACTGACCTCCGGCGGATGTTCCGCGGAACTTTCGTGTACCGCTGTCATCAACGTCGAGTCGGCGATATGGACGACATACTCCTCGTTGTTGAGAATGTTGTGCGCGGTGTCCTTATAGATACCGGCCTTGCGGCCAACACTGATCGCCAGCATCGGTGGCTTCGGCGATACAAATGTAAAAGCGCTGAACGGCGCGAGATTTACGACACCGCTGCCGGACATGCTTGTGACCCAAGCAATCGGACGCGGCACCACAATGCCGGTGATCAGTCGATAGGCCTGCTCGGCGCCGAGATCTGACGGATCTATCCGCATTAGAAGAAGTCCTCGCGAGTTTTCAGTCGGGTTTGATGTTGGCCTTGCGAACGATGGGAATCCATTTGCTGTCCTCACGTTCGAGGTAGCTTGTGAATTCTGCCGGCGTCATCACTACGACCTTCGCGCCGAGCGTGTTGAATTTCGCAACGATGTCCGGATCTTTCAGGATAGTCGCCAGCGTGTCGTGAAGTTTGGTCACGATCTCAGCGGACGTACCAGTCGGCGCGAACAATCCGGTAAAAGTCTCCCCGTCGAACTCCTTGTAGCCGAGTTCGGCAAAGGTTGGCACGTCGGGAATCCAAGACGCGCGGCTGGTGCCCGTGACGGCGAGCGCGCGCACCATGCCGTTCTTGATGAATGGTAGCGCGACAGAAATCTGGTCAAATGCGAATTGCACCTGACCGCCGATCAGATCGTTGGTCGCGGGTGCATTGCCTCGATAGTGCACCGTGAGCCATTGCACGCCGAGCGTCGATTGAATCAGCTCGCTGAGCAGATGATTGGTGGTGCCTGCCCCGGGAGAGGCCATTGTTAACCTACCCGGCTCGCGACGGGCGAGATCGATAAATTCCTTCAAGGTCTTCGCCGAAACCGACGGATGAACTTCGAGCACGAGCGGCGTCATCGAGATCGAGGTGATCGGCAGGAAGTCGCGCTTCCAGTTGTAAGCATCGCGCTTGGCGATTTCAGGTGCGAACAGCACCGGTCCGTTGGCGCCAACGAATAGCGTGTACCCGTCCGGTGCCGACTTCGCGAAGGCTTCACCTGCGATCAATCCGCCGGCGCCGGTCTTGTTTTCCACGATGAACGGCTGGCCGAGATTTTCCTGAAGCTTGTTAGCAATGATGCGGGCCGCGCCGTCAACATTACCGCCTGCCGGGTATGGGACCACCAGGCGCACGGAGCGTGCCGGCCACTGCTGGGCGACCGCCGGAGCGCTGAACAGCGCGGTTGCCGCAACGCACATAATCGTGAGAAATCTCAACGCACCCTCCCGAAATCCCGTTTCTTCCCAAGTAGCGGGCGGCAGCATTCGCCGCCTCCTTATTTTTGTAGAGCCGGACAAGGAGTCCGGCCTGCGACTGATCGCGTCTCGTCGATCTTGTCGGCTGATACCATTCGCCTCCGCCCCTTCCCCTGTCGATGAAATTGTGCTGTTTCTGTCCATATTGTGGACATCGCAGGATTGGGGCTCTGATGAAAGGCGATCGATCGTCGTCCGCACCTAGCGGCCGACATAGGCCCAGACAGGGCGCGCAGGCAATCCGCCGCGCGCTGATGGTGCTGCGAATCCTCGCGGCTGGTCGTGA
The DNA here is from genome assembly GCA_028290355.1 of Tardiphaga sp. Taxonomy (GTDB): domain Bacteria; phylum Pseudomonadota; class Alphaproteobacteria; order Rhizobiales; family Xanthobacteraceae; genus Tardiphaga. Next base: position 6,779 of record JAQGKA010000187.1, read on the forward strand.
AGAGGGAGTGCCATTGGACATGGTCCTGCAGGCAACCTCTCTTACCCGCCCCACCGCACATCGCATCCTCCATGTCTTGATGGAGGAAGGCATTGTTGAGCGCAACAAGGCAAGCGGCCGTTACGCCATCGGTCGGCAGGTGCCCGAACTCGCTCTTGCCCGTCAGTCGCGCTCGCCCTTGCTGGTCGTGGCCGAACCTCATCTTGCCGAGGTGTCGCGCAGGCTCGGCGACACCCTGTTCCTGACGGTACGGACCGGAGTCGATACGTTATGCGTGGCGCGCCGTATCGGCGCCTACCCGATCCAGGTGCTGTCGATCGAAGTCGGCGCGCGGCGCCCACTCGGTGTCAGCAGCGCGGGGGTTGCCATTCTCGCCGCAATGCCCACGCCTGACGCACGCAAAATCGTCGTCGCCAATGAAGTGAGGTTCGAAGCTTATCGCACCAACATAGCCACAGTGCTCGGGCAGGTTCAGGCGGCGCGGCGGCGTGGCTATAACCTGCGCGACATCGGCCTCGTGAAGGGCACGAAATCGCTCTCGGCTTGGATCAGGAGCCCGGACGGCCAACCAGCGGCGGCGATCACGCTCTCCACCGTCCGAAGCCGGCTGAACCCGCGCCGCGAGGCAGAAGTAGCAGATGTTCTCCTAGCCGCGGCGCACGCGGTCGAAGTAGCGATTGCGGGCGGCCACTGACAGCTTCGTGATGACGTGATACCGACACGCAAATCCCGCGCGTCTGCTTAGCAGCTAGTTCTTCCGAATCTAAAGTCGCATTCGTTTCTGCGTATATCTTCGGGATATTTCGCCGAGCAGTTCGATCGGATATACGCAGCGCTGGCACTTCTTTACAGCTTTGTTCGGTACTCTCTTTGAATTGTCGACGAAGCCGGATCTATTCGTCACGTTCGTAGCCTTGACCACATTCTCGCTCGGCATCGGCGCAACGCTCATCTACACTTACACATCCGAACTGTATCCCACGGAGATCCGCGCCACTGGTGGCTGCTCTAAAGATAGCCCAATAAATGCCGCCTATAAGACGCCAGTAAGAAGGGAATCACCAGATCGGGATTGGCGGCCATTCGTTCTCGGCGTTCAGCTCAACTCCGTATCGATTCCGCCGTCCATCCGATACTCCGCTACCAGCCGTACGCTGAAATGCGCTTGGTTCGCTCTCGGCGAGCAGAATTCCGAATTTTGTATCGGGTACTACGGCGCCCCGAAATGGAATAGCCTCATACTCGAAAAAGGAGGGGGAGCAATATGCTCGATACACAAGAAAAAATCCACTTCGACGCGCCCGCTGTTCTCCGAAAATGGCCCTCGCTCAACGGAGAGCGGATCAATAAGTCCATGGGTGCCCGCCCCTATCTTGTGGTCGATGGCACGCTGGACGATTGCATCCGGCAATTCATGGCCAAGCCCAAGAACGGCCGCCATCTGTACGAGATTCACACTATCCCTCAAAGTACGCTGGTCAGCGCGACGATGTCTCCGGAGCAGATACTTGAAGTCGCCCGGCTGCGAGATTTTCTCTAGCAACTTACAGATTGAAGGCCGTAGCCGGGACTATCGAAAATCAGCATGGCGAACTCCATTCCGAATTAGTTTCAAGTATTTAATTTTCGGTGCGCCTGAGTGCCCGCGGTGACGAGCGTCCCCGCTTCGGGACAGCCTATCCACCGACTTGAGGCATCGCCTTCAAGTTCAGCGACGTCGGCCGCGCGGCGCGCAAGGACCGCACGCTGATTGACATAGCCCTTGTCGGTGATTTCGCCAGCGTCAACAGACGGCGGCTCAGTCAGCAAAAGCGCGCGGGTCGCGTGGGTCGACGATCCGCCGCCCGTCGCCTTAAGTCTTGCAAGTCCCTGCGCAATCGCAGCGCGGACACCTTCGCTGCGGAGCACATCGCCGATATCGGCCCCATCCGGCAAACGCGACGCCGCACGACACGCTGCAATATTCGGAATCAACAGAAAGCGCACCTCATCGCCACCGTGACCGGCAACCACAATGTCCTGCACCAACGGTGATAGGGCAGAAATCCCGGCGACGCGCAGCGTGCCGACATTGACCCAGGTACCGGACGTCAATTTGAAGTCTTCGGCGATGCGACCATCGAAGAACAATCCTAGCTCCGGACGCTCCGAATCTGCCAAAGCCACGGCATCACCGATCAGGTAGAAGCCTTCCGCGTCGAACGCCTTCGCGGTCAGCTCCGGCGCTTTCCAATATCCCGGCGTGACGTTAGGTCCGCGCACCCGCACTTCGAGCTTGTCGCCCGACGGCACCATCTTGAGTTCGGTACCGGGGGTCGGCACGCCGATATTGCCGGAACGCTGCGCCTGGAAATGACAATCCGTGGCCAACGGCGAGGTCTCCGTGGATCCCCAGGCAGAGACCATGGGCATCGCACGACCGATCGTCTTGATCGAAAGATCCTCCAACGCCGCCCAAAGACTTTGCGGCAACGCTGCGCCGGCGTAGAAGACAAACTTGACTTCGGTAAAGAAGCGGTGCCGCAGGGCTTCATCTTCACGCAAGGCTCCGATCAGCATGTCGAAGCCGCGCGGCACGTTGAAATACACCGTCGGCATTACGCTGCGCAGATTAGCCAAAGACGTCGCAAACAGGCCGGGTGCCGGCTTTCCGCCATCGATGTACAGCGTGCCGCCATTGCGCAGCACCATATTGAAATTGTGATTGGCTCCGAACGTGTGGCTCCACGGCAGCCAATCGAGGATAACGAGATCGGTCTGCGGCGTATCGAGAAATAGCCAGGTCTGGGCCTTCGCCTGCTGGCTGGAGGTCAACATGCGCTGGGTGTTGATCACCGCCTTCGGCGCCCCCGTCGATCCCGACGTGAAGAGAAATTTTGCAATTGTGTCTGCATCGATGGCTGCAAAAGCCTCGTCAACCACGGCATTGACGGGCGTGGCTACAACATCGCCAAAGGATGTCGCGTCGCCGCCGCTCGCATCGCCGCTGATGATGGTTCCTGTATGCAGAGGTCTGATCGCTGCCAGCGCCGACCCGAATGCGTCGAGGTTCGAGACATAGATGGCGCCGGGATCGAGCAACGTGATCGTGCTGCGGAGCTTCTCGAAGTCCTTCGACACCAGCGAATAGGCCGGCGATACCGCGGCAACGGGGACGCCAACATGCATGGCAGCAAGAGCAAGCACCGCGTGCTCGATACTGTTATCCGAGAGCACGACGAGTGGTCGCTGCGCACTCATGCCTTGGGCCAGAATCCAAGCACCCGCCGAGCGTACCTTGCGCAGCGTTTCGGCGTAGCTCAGCGTCGTCCATGGGAGCTCTACGTCTGGCCGCTCGGCAAGAAAGACCCTGTCCGGCTTTTGCCGTGCCCAGTGTTCGAGCCAGTCACCGACACAGCGCGCAAAGGGCTGCAACGGCGTTATCGACCGCAGAATGATCGAACCGTCTGGCTGCCGTTCGGACGTTACGCCCGGCTTCAGAAACAGATTATTGCTCGTATCGCATGCGTCCCCGCTCGCCAAAAGCATCGTCTTCGCCTCCCCCACATCATGCCTTGAACTTTTTTATTTGGGCTCTCGATCGACACGGCCTGCCTGGAACGTGTTCGAACAATCGCCAGTATTCTGCTTCTGCGGCCTACACCGGGCATTCGAACCGAAGTCCCGGACTTATTGTAACATCCGCCTCCTGGGTCGGCGACCATTCGGAGCTTGGATCAGTACGTTTCGACATGATAGCGCCCGTTCGCGCGCATCAGACCTTTCAAGTCAGACCAGTCGATCGACGCGGCGCGACACACGTCAGAAAACGCCTGTTCAACGCCACTTTCCATCCCCTTGAGGCCGCAGATGTAGATGTGGGTCTGCGCGTCCTTCAAAAGTGCCGTGACGACAGCGGCCTCGCTGCGGATCCGGTCTTGCACGTAGACGCGCGGCTCGCCGGGTACCCGCGAATAGCAGAAATACTTACCGAGCAACTTCTCCGGCACCTTCTGCAGTGGACCGAAATACGGCAGCTCCTCCGGACGGCGAGCGCCGAAAAACAACAGCAACCGGCCGGGCGCGCTTGGCATGGCACGGCGGCGGCGCTCGGTGAAACCGCGGAACGGCGCCGAGCCCGTGCCGGTGCAGACCATAAAGATATTCGCGGCTGGGTCGTTCGGCAGCAGGAAGGTTGCGCCGAACGGGCCGGTGACCTCAACCTTTGCGCCGCGCGGCAGATCACACAGATAGTTCGAGCACACCCCGCCAGGTTCACGCTTCACGGTCAGCGCGAGATTGTTGGCGTTCGGCTTTTCGCCGTCGCGTGAACTGGCGATCGAGTAAAGACGGACCTGGTGCGGCTTGCCGTCGGCCGCGGACCCTGGCGTGATGATGCCGATGCTCTGCCCTTCCAGCACGGGAAATGGCTGGTCGCCCAAATCCAGGATGATGTGCCGGACGTCCGAATCGGCGTCCGCCTGGGTCAGCCGGAAATTTCCCGTCACCGTCGCCAAAGCCGGCTTGCCGCGATTGTAGATGTTGACCGACGCCTTGCTCGAAGAAAGCGGCGCGACCGGTTTGCCGCCAAGACCTTTGCGGGCCTCCTCCAGCAACGCACCGATCTCATCTTCCAGCGCTTCGATGGTTTCGCCGGCTGCGCCGCTGCTTTCGATCTCCTGCTGGGCGGGCAGATCGCTCCAGGAATACTGTTCGTCGAGTGAATAAGGTGCGGTAACCACGCGCCAATTGTCGATCGCGCCGGTTGGACATGGGGAGATGCAGTCCATGCAGTAGTTGCAGATTTCCGCGTTGACCACGTAATTGTTGTCGTCGTGCGTCACCGCATCGACCGGGCAACTCTCCTCGCAGGTATTGCACCTGATGCAGATTTCGGGATCGATCAGATGCTGTTTGAGGGGAGCGACATGTGTGTTCATGGGGTGCGCCTCCGGCGGCCCGCGAGCAGCGAATGCCAAGCAGCGAATGCATATCTCACTTTATCTTACTCTATTCGCCATACGGCACTCGCCATTCGCTCATCAAGCCGCGATCTTCACATACTCAAAATCTCCAGGCTTGTTGTCGATGCCGACCTTCGGCGCCGAGATCCAGCCCGCGAACTTTCCGGGCTCGCTGACCGGCGTCATCAGCGACGAGATGAAGTCGCCATCCTCGTTTGACGGCAGATATTCTCCCTTGGCCTTCGCCCAGTCTGCATCGCTAAGAATAATGCCTTTCGGCGTCGCATTGACGTCGCGGAATTCCCCGATCTGGCGATGGAACGCGGTGTGCGGCAGCTCGAAGCGGAAATTGACGCCGGCCTTCTCGATGATCTTGTTCCAGCGCTCGACGCCCTTGGCGCAATCGACGGTGTAGTCGTCGCGCAGCCGCATGTTGAGCGCGGTCAGCGCCGGCTCGTCCACCAGCTTGATCTCGCCATCGACGAACTTCAGCACTTGATAGATGTCGCTGGTCAACCGATGATCGTCCTCGATCTTGGTCTCCTGGAAACGCCCCTTCAATCCTGAATTATAGAAATTGGCGGCATTGGTGGAGACTTCGGAGCCGAACAGGTCCAGCGACAGCGAATAATGCAAGTTCATCTTCTTCTGCATGGTCGGCAGGTCGATGACGCCGAGCGCACGGATCTTTTCAACCGCGTTGGGATCCTCGATTCCTGCGGCCTTCATCGCTTCGCAGGTACGCTGCAGGACGCGGCCGACGCCGGTTTCGCCGACGAACATGTGATGCGCCTCCTCGGTCAGCATGAAGCGGCAGGTGCGCGACAGCGGATCGAAGCCGGATTGCGCTAGGCTCTCGAGCTGCATCTTACCATCGCGATCGGTGAAGAAGGTGAACATGAAGAACGACAACCAATCCGGCGTCGCCTCATTGAAGGCGCCCAGCATGCGCGGCGCGTCGGCGTCACCAGAGCGGCGGCGCAGCAGATCGTCGGCCTCCTCGCGGCCGTCGCGGCCGAAATACTTCTGCAGCAGGTAGACCATCGCCCACAGATGGCGGCCTTCCTCGACATTGACCTGGAACAGGTTGCGCAGGTCGTAGAGCGATGGCGCGGTCTTGCCGAGGTGCCGCTGCTGCTCGACGGATGCCGGCTCGGTATCGCCCTGGATCACCACCAGGCGTCGCAACATCGCGCGGTATTCACCCGGGACTTCCTGCCACGCCGGCTCGCCCATGTGCTGACCGAAATTGACCTTGCGGTTCTCGTCCTGCGGCGCCAGCAGCACACCCCAGCGGTATTCCGGCATGCGCACATAGTCGAACTTGGCCCAGCCTTTCGGATCTACGCTGATCGCGGTGCGGAGATAGACCAATGAGTCCTGAAAACCTTCCGGGCCCATATCGTTCCACCAGTCGAGATAGCCGGGATGCCATCCTTCCAGCGCCTTCAGCACCTGGCGGTCCTCCGTGAGATTCACGTTGTTGGGAATCTTGGTGCTGTAGTCGACATTCATGATGTTCATGGCTTGGATCTCCCGTTCCTGCTTTGCTTCTTTTTCTCAAGGCGCGATGCAACTGGTTGGCAGCGGCCAAGGCAGCTGCTTCCCGCCGCTAAACGCGCGTCATGTCGAACTGCGCTTTCTGACCGCTCCCGTAGCGTCCCAGCGCACCGTTCTCGCCGACTGCGTTGGGGCGCTGGAAGATCCAGTTCTGCCACGCCGTCAGCCGCGAGAAGATCTTCGATTCCATCGTCTCCGGACCTACGAAGCGCAGGTTGGCTTCCATGCCAGTGAGGCTGTCCGGGGAGAAGCTCGCACGTTCTTCGAAGAACACCCGGACCTCGTCATCCCAGTCGATGTCGTCGAGCGCGAAGGTCACGAGACCCAATTGGTCAGCGATTTCCGCATCCAGCGGCTGGCCGATCTTCGCCTCGGCGCGGGCGACATCTTCCGGATCGGCCTGAAAGCGCGACTGCAGGCGCGTGAGACCGTGGCTCATCGGATAGGGGCCGAAGTTCATCTTGCTCAGCACGATCGCCGGCGGAGCGCGATTGTCGCCCTGCTTCTGGCCGACCAGCATGTAGGAGCGGTCCGCGGCAAATACGAGTTCGGCCAGCGTGCCCACGAAGCAGGACCCCGGCTCGACCAAAGTCACGAGCGTGCGTGACGTCACATCAACGCGCTTCAGCACGCGCTTCCAGTACTGCCGGATCTCGTTGACCAGCCAATACTTCTTGTGCGTCTCGAGGAAGGCGTCATGCGCGAGCACATTGGCGCTGTCGCCGTGCGATTTGAACACTAGCATCGCGGTCTCGAGCTCGTTGATCCGCAGATGCAGGATCGCGTCGTCGAGCTCCCGCGCAGCCTGCAATGGCCAGAAGCCTGCGCCTTGCGCCATCAGGCCGTCGATATCCGCCGGCGCTGCAGCGTCAGGTGCTTTGATCGAAATGGTCGCGATCCGATCGGCGCGATTGATATCGACGCTGACCAGGCCGTAGCGAATGCCGCCGTCATCGAATCTGCGAGCCAATGGCGCGAGCTTGATGCCCTCCCCGCTTCCGTTGCGGGTAGAAGCGGCGGCGAACTCCCTGGTGCGCTCGGCGACCCTGGCTTCGAGCTTGCTGTTCGGAACGATTTCGTCGACCAGCCGCCACTCGACAGCTCGCTTGCCCTTGATGCCTTCTTCGATTGTACAGAAGTAGTCGGCGTGGTCGCGACGGACCTTGCGCTTGTCGACGACGCGCGTCAGACCACCGGTGCCCGGCAGCACTGCGAGCAGCGGCACTTCAGGCAGAGCAACCGCCGCGGAGCCGTCGTCCGCGAGAATGATGTGATCGGTGGCAAGCGCCAGTTCGTAGCCGCCGCCGGCTGCGGTACCGTTGATGACAGTCACGAAGCGCTGGCCGGAATGCTCGCTCGAATCCTCAAAGCCGTTGCGCGTCTCGTTGGTGAATTTGCAGAAATTGACTTTGTGGGCGTGCGTCGCGCCGGCCAGCATGCGGATATTGGCGCCGGCGCAGAATACCCGGTTCTTGCCGGAGCGCAGCAACACCACCTTTACATGCGGATGCTCGAAGCGAAGCCGTTGCACCGCATCGGCAAGCTCGATGTCGACGCCGAGATCGTAGGAATTGAGCTTGAGCTGATAGCCCTCGAACAGCCCGCCGTTTTCATCGACATCCATCGTCAGTGTCGCAACATCGCCGTCAACAGCGAGTTTCCAATGCCGGTAGCGCGAAGGATCGGTCTGAAAGTCGATATGTTTGGCGCCGTTCGAGAGAACGCGATGCTCACCGGCCATGAATCCACCCTTT
>JAQGKA010000188.1 GCA_028290355.1 Tardiphaga sp.
ATATTTTTGCCTACATCGAAGGCTTCTACAACCGAACTCGTCGCCACTCCGCCATCGGCTATATCAGCCCGATCGAGATGGAGCTAAAAGCAGCTTAACCCTGTCCATTTTTTCGGAGGAAGATCACCCGCCGCTCCATCGCTTTTGCGCGTTGCGTGAGGGCAAGGAGTTTTCGGGCAAACCCCGGGCGCATCGCGCCGCGGGATCGCGAGGGTGTGGCTGTTTGAAAGTTGAATCCGATGATGAAGGGATAGCAACGCGCAACGCTTCTTAACCTCTCCCCCGCAAGGGGGAGGGAGACCGCTGGCGCTTCGTTTAAAAATGGAAGCGGCTACTTCGCCCCGACCGCTTTCGTCCGATACATCAGATGCACCGCGCAATTACAGCCCGGCGGGTGCGAGGCGATTTCCTTGGCGGCGACGTCATTGGCGGGCGCCGGCGTTGCCACCGGCGCGGCGGTGGCTTCCTTGACGCGGCGGTCTTGCAGCGACTGATCGGCGGCCGGAATGTAGTTCAGCACCGGCGCGAGCCAGCGCTCCGTCTCGGCAACGCTCATGCCCTTGCGCGCCGCATAGTCCTCGACCTGGTCGCGCTCGATCTTGCCGACGCCGAAATAAGCGCTTTCGGGATGGCTGAAATAGAGCCCGGAGACCGACGAGCCCGGCCACATCGCGTAGCTTTCGGTCAGCGTCACGCCGGCGGTCTTCTCGGCATCGAGCAGGTGGAATAGCGTTGCCTTCTCGGTGTGGTCGGGCTGCGCGGGATAGCCCGGCGCCGGGCGAATGCCCTGGTATTTTTCCAGGATCAACTCGTCGGTCGGCAGCGCCTCGTCCGGTGCATAGCCCCAGAACTCCTTGCGGACGCGCTGATGCATCCGCTCGGCGAAGGCTTCGGCGAGGCGATCGGCCAGCGCCTTGCACAGGATCGACGAATAGTCGTCATTGGCGTTCTTGAAGCGATCGGCGATGACGTCCTCGCCGATCCCCGCGGTGACCACGAAGGCGCCGATGTAATCCGGCACGCCCGAGGCGACCGGTGCGATGAAATCCGACAGCGCCGAATTGAAACGCCCCTCGCGCTTCTCCAGCTGCTGGCGCAGCGTATGGAAGGTCGCGATCTGTTTCGTCCGCGTCTCGTCGGCATACACCCGAATGTCGTCGCCCTCGGCATTGGCCGGCCAGAATCCGACCGTGGCCTTCGCTGTGAACCATTTTTCGTCGACGATCAGCTTCAGCATCTTCAGCGCATCGTCATACAGCGATTGGGCGACTTCGCCGACCACCGGGTCCTTGAGAATCGCGGGGTATCGCCCGGTCAGCTCCCAGGTCTGGAAGAACGGCGTCCAGTCGATGTAATCGGCGAGTTCCTTCAGCGAATAGTCGCCGAAGGTTTTGGTGCCGAGAAACGCCGGTTTGTGCGGCGGCGTCTTGGCAAAGTCGATCACGACGGCATTGGCGCGGGCGTCGGACAGTTTCAGCCGCTTCTTGTCCTGCTGGGCGCGGAAATGCGCCGCGGAAATTTTCGCATATTCGGCGCGCACTTCCGCGGCGTAGGCGTCGCGGCGATCCGCCGACATCAGCGACGAGGCCACGCCGACGGCGCGGCTGGCGTCGTTAACATGCACCACCGGCCCGCGGCGATAATTCGGGTCGATCTTCACCGCCGTATGCACGCGGCTCGTCGTCGCGCCGCCGATCAGCAGTGGCACGCTGAGGCCCTGACGCTCCAGTTCGCTGGCCAGAAAGCTCATCTCGTCGAGCGACGGCGTGATCAGGCCGGACAGGCCGATGATATCGGCGTTCTCCGCTTTCGCGGTCTCGATGATCTTCGAGGCCGGCACCATGACGCCGAGATCGATCACCTCGAAGTTGTTGCACTGGAGTACGATGCCGACAATGTTCTTGCCGATGTCGTGCACGTCGCCCTTGACGGTGGCGAGCACGATCTTGCCGGCATTCTTGCGGCCATCGCCGGTAATGCCGGCGGCAAGGTTGTCAGCCTTCTCTTTTTCCATGAACGGCATCAGATAGGCCACCGCCTGCTTCATGACGCGGGCGGATTTCACCACCTGCGGCAGGAACATCTTTCCATCGCCGAACAGATCGCCGACGATGTTCATGCCGGCCATCAATGGGCCTTCGATGACATGCAGCGGCCGCTCCACCGTAAGCCGCGCGGCTTCGGTGTCATCGTCGATATATTCGGTGATGCCGTGCACCAGAGCGTGGCTGAGCCGCTTCTCCACCGGCCATTCGCGCCAGGCGAGATCCTTCTCCTTGACCTCCTTGCCCTGGCCGCGGAATTTCTCCGCCATCTCCAGCAGGCGCTCGGAGGCGCCGGGATCGCGGTTGAGGATCACGTCCTCGCAAACCTGGCGCAAAGCGGGATCGATGTCGTCGTAGACGATCATCTGCCCGGCATTGACGATGCCCATGTCCATGCCGGCCTTGATGGCATGATACAGAAACACCGAATGCATCGCTTCGCGCACCGGCTCGTTGCCGCGGAACGAGAACGACAGGTTTGAGACGCCGCCGGAAATATGCGCATGCGGCAGATTCTGGCGGATCCAGCGCGTCGCCTCGATGAAGTCGACGCCGTAATTATTGTGCTCTTCCAGGCCGGTGGCGATCGCAAAGATGTTGGGATCGAAGATGATGTCTTCCGGCGGGAAGTCGAGCTGGTCGACCAGGATATCGTAGGCGCGCTTGCAGATCTCGGTCTTGCGCGCAAACGTATCGGCCTGGCCGACCTCGTCGAACGCCATCACGACAACCGCCGCGCCGTGGCGCCGCGCGATCTGCGCCTCGTGGATGAACTTGGCCTCGCCTTCCTTCATTGAGATCGAATTCACCACCGGCTTGCCCTGAACGCATTTCAGGCCGGCTTCGATCACGGAAAATTTCGAGGAATCGACCATCACCGGGACGCGGGCGATGTCCGGCTCGGCGGCGACGAGATTGAGGAATGTCACCATCGCTGCCTCTGAATCCAGAAGCCCTTCGTCCATGTTGACGTCGATGATCTGCGCGCCGTTCTCGACCTGGTCGCGCGCCACTTGCAGTGCGGCGGTGTAGTCGCCGGCGGTGACCAGCTTTCGGAATTTCGCGGAGCCGGTGACGTTGGTGCGCTCGCCGATATTGACGAAGGGGATCGCCGGCGTCAGTTCGAACGGCTCCAGGCCCGACAGCCGCAAGCGCGGCTCGATCTCGGGGATCACGCGCGGCTTGTGCGGCGCCAC
>JAQGKA010000241.1 GCA_028290355.1 Tardiphaga sp.
TGTGGGAGCTCTGAAAATCTTAGAAGGGCAGCAGCACGTCCATGACCTGCTGGCCGTAGCGCGGTTGCTGCACGTCGGTGATCTGACCGCGGCCGCCGTAAGCGATACGGGCCTGCGCGATCTTGGCGCTGTCGATGGTGTTGTCGCTCTGGATATCCTCCGGGCGCACGATGCCGGCAACGATCAGCTCGCGAATTTCGTAATTGACGCGGATTTCCTGCTTGCCCTCGACCACGAGGTTGCCGTTCGGCAGCAATTGCGTGACCACCGCGGCGACGCTGGTCTGCAGGTTTTCCTGGCGCGCCACCGAGCCCTTGCCGTCGCTGGACGACGAGCCGTCGGCGGTCAGGATGCGGCCCGGCAAAACGCTGGTCGCGGGATTCGTGATCGTTTTGGCGCCGATGAAATCGGTAATGCCGGAATCTTCCTTGTTGGTGCGGCTGCGCTGGGTCTCGTTGGCGATGTTGGCCTTGTCGGTGAAGTTGACGGTGACCGTGAGAATGTCGCCGATCTGATGCGCGCGCTGGTCCTTGAAGAACGCCCGCGAGCCGCTGCGCCACAGCGAGTTGGCGTTGTAGGACGCCACTTCCGGCTTCGGCATCGGCATCTGCACCGGCTTGTAGCCGGGCTGCGCCACCGGGTTCTCGATGGCGGTCAACGCCGGCTTTTCGCCGATCGCCGAGAGCCGCTCGAGCGACGAGCAGCCGCCGGCCATGAATCCGGTCGCCAGCAACGCGGCGGTGAGCAGGGGACGATTGTACTTGAACATCAGCATTACTCAGCTTTTCGGGAAACAGACGCAGGCTCGTTGATGGCGACCGCGACCGGTGCGGTGGCTTCGGAGGTTTTTGCGGGCGCGGGCGTCTCGGCGGCGGGCGTCAGGCGCGGGCCGGGGACCGAGACTGCGACCTGGCCGCGGCCGACCACGACGCCGGAGACGGTGCGCTTCGATTGCAGGTTGAGCACGTTGACGACGTCGCCCTCGGTGCCGCCTTCCATCGCCTTGCCGCGAATGGTGAGGTAGAGCCCCGCGGATTCGTAGACCAGCGTGACGGCCTGGTCGCGCGTCACCAGATCCGGTTTGGTAAGATCGGAGACGCGCAGCGCCTGCCCGGCGCGTAACTGGCGTCGAGCCTGCATGCCAACCGCGCGATCGCGGCTGGCGACATCGTTACCGACTTCGGCCTTGGGACGCCGCTCGACGATCACGTCGGAGGATTTCAGCACTTCCTTGCTGTCGACGCCGCGGGCCAGCACCGCGGCTTCCACGGTCTCGACCGCGATGCCGGTGAAGCGGAGCTTGGTGGCGGGCGCGTTGGCGTCGTTGCCGATCGAGAAGGTGACGTCGAAGCGGCCGCTGCGCGAATCGAACCGCGCCGACACCGGTTCGAGCGCGCCGCTGTTGGACGCATCGAGCTGCAGGCTCTGCACGTCGCGATCGAAGGTGAGGCTGAGATTGGCGGCCTCGCCGAGGCCATTGCGCCGCTCCAGCGCCTGCGCCACCTGATTTTCGATCTCCTTGCTGTCGAGACTGCGCGATAGCCGGGTGATGGTAACGTCCTGAATGTTTCGGGTATCGACGCCGATCACCTGGTGCGCGCGCAGCGCCGCGATGATTTTCGCGGCCGACAGCGTGCCGACGGTGCCGAGATCGGGCGCGCGGTAGATTGCGGTCTGCGCGGCCGGACCGGCATTGTCGATGACGTCGCCGATCCGCACCACGTCGCTGGAGACGGTGACATTGGGACGCAGCACCGGCGAGGCGATGACGTCGTCGCGGGTCTGGCCAAGCGCCGCCGTGGCTGTGGCGAGCAGGGCGGTAGCGAGGAGAAGCGAACGGAGCGCCGTGGTCATGATCAGCTCCCTCAGCGGAACATGGCGGAAGTGGACTGCAGCATCTGGTCGGCGGCGCTGATCACCTTGGCGTTCATTTCATAGGCGCGCTGCGCGGCGATCAGGTCGGAAATTTCCGACACCACTTCGACGTTGGCCTGTTCCAGGTTGCGCTGCTGCATGTCGCCGAAGCCGTCGGCATTGGCGACGCCGTCCTGCGGCGCGCCCGATGCGGGCGTGTCGGTGAACAAGTTGTCGCCGATCGGCTGCAGGCCGGCCTTGTTGATGAAGCGCGTCAGGCCGATCTGTCCGAGAACGCTCGGAGTGGTCGAGCCGGGCACCGTGACCGAGACCTGGCCCTGGGCGTTGATGGTGAGGCCTGACGAGGCGCTCGGCACCGTGATGGTCGGCTGTACCGGATTGCCCGCCGAGGTCACGATGCGGCCCTGCGAGTCGGTGGTGAACGAACCGTCACGCGTATAGGTGAAGGTGCCGTCGGTCATCTGGATCTTGAAGAAGCCTTCGCCGCGCACGGCGATGTCGAGATCGCCGCCGGTCGCTGCCAATGTGCCCTGGGTCATCAGCCGCGGCGTGCCGACAGTCTTGACGCCACCACCGATATCGACGCCGACCGGAATGATCGTGCCCTGGTCCGATGCCTGCGCGCCGACCCGGCGGACGTGGTCGTAGATCAGATCCTGGAACGCCGCCGTCTGCTTCTTGTAGCCGGTGGTGCGCATGTTCGCGATGTTGTTGGAGATGACCTGGACGTTGAGTTCCTGGGCCGCCATCCCGGTCGCTGCAGTGTAAAGAGCGCGCATGGGTGTGTTTCCTTAGGCCGGAACGTCGGCGAGTTTTTCGATCGCGGATTTGCGCAAGTCGCCTTGCGCCAGCAGCATCGCGGAGATCTGCGTGTAGGCGCGGGTGACGTCGATCATCCGGGTCATTTCCATCACCGAATTGACGTTGGATTTTTCGACGAAGCCCTGATTGACCTTCGATGTGGTGGAGGGCTGCGGAGTGGCGCCGGCGGGCGCCGAATACAGATTGGAGCCATCCTTCAGAAGCTGCTGCGCCTGCGCGAAGCTGACGAGGCTCAGCTTGCCGCGTACCGAGTCGATCCGGTTGACGCCTTCGAGTACGGTGATGTTGCCGTCGGCGGCAATGTTGATGTTCTTGTCGCCGGGCTGGAATACGATCGGGCCCGAGGTGCCCAGCACCGGGCTGCCCGACTTGGTGACCAGCTGGCCCTGGGCGTTGATCTGCATGCTGCCGTCGCGGGTGTAGCGCGGGCCGTTCGGGGTCTGCACCACCAGGAAGGCGTTGCCGTCGATGGCGACGTCCAGCGGGTTCTTGGTCTGCTCGGTGGGGCCCGATGCGAAATCGTGCACCGTGGCGCGGTCCTGCACGAAGCTGACGCGGCGGTCGCGGCCGACGAAGTTGTCTTCGTGGGCGCCCGTGCGCAGGTATTCCTCGAACATCGACTTGTCGGCCTTGAAGCCGGTCGTGTTGATATTGGCGATATTGTTCGCGACGACGTCGAGCTGTCGCTCCAGCGTCATCTGCCGCGACAGTCCGACGAGACCTACGTTCTCCATCGGTCTTTCTCCCCTGAGTTCCCGCGATCTGCCCTCCCAGGCTGATCGTGGATCCTGCGAACCGCACTAGCTCTCCCAAGCCGCGGTTCGCAGAGTTAGTAGCGAAAGCCGTGCCAAGTCGAAAATGCGTTTATCTTCAGTGTCTTGGTGGTTTTCAGGGGGCGATAAAGGGCGGCAGAAAGGTCTTGTTGACCATATTCGTCCGGCAAAATTTTCCTACCTGTGCGCCAAAAGAAAGGTTCCATTAACCATTGCGACCTAGCGTCACAATCAACAGGGCCTTGGGCGCTGGCAGCATTTGTATCGCGTCTTAAAGCCTGCTTGGCAGCATCGAGCTCATCCCAAACCCGGACGGGCAGGCGATGGCAGATAACGATTCCACCGAAGACGGCGTCCCGAGCGGGAGCGAGTCGGCAGCACCGAAGAGCAAGTTCAAGCTGATGGCGATCGCGGTTACCGTGCTGGTACTCGCGTCGGGCGCCGGCACCTGGTTCTTTTTCTTCCGCGGCCATGAAGAAGTGCATGCCGAGGCGCCGCCGCCGAAGCTGCCGTCCTTCCTCGACGTGCCGGAAATTCTCGTCAACCTCGCCGGTCAGCCCGGCGATCGCGTGCAGTATCTCAAGGCCAAGATCGTGCTCGAGATCAAGGATGAGAAGCTGGTCGAGCAGATCAAGCCGTCGATGCCGCGGGTCACCGACATGTTCCAGACTTATCTTCGCGAGTTGCGCGCCACCGACCTCAATGGCTCGGTCGGCATGTTCCGGCTCAAGGAAGAACTGACACGCCGAGTCAACGCCGCGATTTCGCCGAGTCAGGTCACCGCCGTTCTGTTCAAGGAAATCCTCATTCAGTGAGGAGATGGATTTAGTTGATGTCTGCCGAACAGGTCGATCAGGACGCCATCGCAGCCGAATGGGAAGCATCTCTGGATTCAGAGGATCCGGTTGAGGCTGCCAAGGCTGCCGCCGAAAACGAACTTACCGGGACTATGGCCGAGCAATGGGCCGCCATGGTCGACGACGGCGGCCGCGATATGGGCGGCGGCAAGAATGGTGGCGGCGAACGTGTTCTGTCGCAGGAGGAAATCGACAACCTGCTCGGTTTCAGCGTCGGCGAGGTCCACCTCGACGAAAACTCCGGCATTCGCGCCATCATCGATTCCGCGATGGTGTCCTACGAGCGTCTGCCGATGCTCGAAATCGTGTTCGACCGCCTGGTGCGGTTGATGACGACGTCCTTGCGCAATTTCACCTCCGACAACGTCGAAGTCTCGCTCGATCGCATCACCTCGGTGCGTTTCGGCGACTACATGAATTCGATCCCGCTGCCCGCCGTGCTCTGCGTTTTCAAGGCGGAAGAGTGGGAAAATTTCGGCCTCGCCACCGTCGATTCCAGCCTGATCTATTCGATGATCGACGTGCTGCTTGGCGGCCGCCGCGGCGAGGCGTCGCTGCGCATCGAAGGCCGGCCCTACACCACGATTGAAACCAATCTGGTCAAGCGCCTGATCGAGGTCGTGCTGACCGACGCCGAACAGGCGTTCCGGCCGCTGTCGCCGGTGACCTTCAATATCGACCGGCTCGAGACCAATCCGCGCTTCGCCGCGATCAGCCGGCCGGCCAATGCCGCCATTCTGGTGCGGCTGCATATCGACATGGAAGACCGCGGCGGCAACATCGAATTGCTGCTGCCCTACGCGACCATCGAGCCGATCCGCGGCGTGTTGATGCAGATGTTCATGGGCGAGAAATTCGGCCGTGATCCGATCTGGGAAAGCCATCTCGCCACCGAAATCGCGCAGGCACAGATCGCTGTCGATGCCGTGCTCTATGAATCCGAAATTCCGCTGAAGCAGCTGATGCTGCTGAAGGTCGGCGATACTCTGCCGTTGGATATGCGTGCCGACGCGCTGGTACAGGTGCGCTGCGGCGACGTCATCTTGACCGAGGGCCGCATGGGCCGGGTCGGCGACCGCGTTGCCATTCGCGTTACCAAGCAGTTGCGTAAACCCAACACCACCTTCGCGATGTTCGAGAAGGCCGACGAGCAAACCAAGTTGATGGAGGCACAATGAGTCATTCAGTCGGAATTGTGATCGAAAGCCTGGTTGCAGCCCTGCTCATGCTGACGATTGCCTATTGCATGCTGCTTAACACCCGTCTGAAGCGACTGAAGGCGGACGAGCAATCGCTGAAGGCCACGATCGGCGAGCTGATCACCGTCACCGAAATCGCCGAGCGTGCGATCGGTGGGCTCAAGCACACCGTGCGCGACGTCAACGAGAACCTCGGCAGCCAGATCGCCGCGGCGACTGCATTAGCGGATCAGCTCAAGGGTCAACTCGCCGAAAGCGACAACGTGCTGCGGCGCCTTTCACGCATCGCGGTTGCTGCAAGACCGCTCACCGATCCGGAAGCGGACGCAGCCGCACCGAGGATGTCGGCCGCCAAGGCCAACGCTGCTGCAGCGCAGGCGTTTGCCGAGCGCAGGAGGCCTGACGGCATCGCTGCATGAAAGCTTTCCGGGACATTCGCGTCATTCCTGTCGTGCTGGTCGCGATCTTCGGCCTGGCCGTGCTCAAGATCGCCGGCCTGGTGATCGATGGCGGCTACGTGTTCGACTACCAGCCGCAAACGG
>JAQGKA010000257.1 GCA_028290355.1 Tardiphaga sp.
CCTTGAGGCCGTCGAGATGCACCGAGAAGAACAGGTACGGCGACGGCGTGAACAGATCGAGCTTCTTCTCCAGCAGCAGCGCGTTGGTGCAGAGCGAGACGAACTTCTTGCGCTCGACCAGGCCGCGCACGATTTCGCCGATCTCCTTGTGGATCAGCGGCTCGCCGCCGGGGATCGCCACCATCGGCGCGCCGCACTCGTCGGCGGCATCCCAGCACTCCTGTGCCGACATGCGGCGGTTCAGGATCGCATCGGGATAGTCGATCTTGCCGCAGCCGATGCAAGCCAGATTGCAGCGAAACAGCGGTTCCAGCATGAGCACCAGCGGATAACGTTTCCGGCCCAGCAGCTTCTGCTTCACCAGGTATCCGCCGATCTTCATCTCTTTAAAAAACGGAATTGCCATTTCAAGTTTCTTTCTGCGCATCACATCGTGAAGAAGGTGGATCAAACCGCGGACAGTTCTGTCAGTTCGGCGGGTAGCCTGAATTCAATATTCTCTTCGCGTCCCGGCAACACCGACACCGCAACCGGTCCGATCCGCCGTAAGGCTTCAATTACGTCATCAACAAGCACTTCCGGCGCCGATGCGCCAGCCGTGACGCCCACGGCCCTGGCATCCTTCAACCATTCGGGATTGAGCTCGCTGCCGTCGGCGATCAGGTAGCTGGCGACACCGACCTCGGTGCCAATTTCGCGCAACCGGTTGGAGTTCGAACTGTTGGTCGCTCCGACCACCAG
Source organism: Tardiphaga sp. (assembly GCA_028290355.1). Taxonomy (GTDB): domain Bacteria; phylum Pseudomonadota; class Alphaproteobacteria; order Rhizobiales; family Xanthobacteraceae; genus Tardiphaga. The sequence continues at coordinate 742 of JAQGKA010000257.1, forward strand.
GATGACATCCACGAGCTTGCTGAGGTCTCTTACCGCAGATTGGCGGTTTTGTGTCGCATAGCAGATATCCCGGATGTCCGGGCCTTGAATATCGCTAAAACGCTGTTCCAGCGCAGCAATGATGTCCCTGGTGTCATCGACGCTGAGGGTGGTCTGGGTGATGTAGGCCACTGGCGTATCGGTGGGCAGCGTCAGCGCCGTGACGTCCTCGACGTTCTGAACCAGATGCACAGGCCCGGGAACCTGTCCCATGGTGCCGACCACCTCGGGATGGCCGGCATGGCCGATCAGGATCAGCGCCCGGCCCTTGGCCATGTAGCGTTTACCCTGATTATGCACTTTGGTGACCAGCGGGCAGGTTGCGTTCAAAACGGGCAGGCTGCGGCCTGCAGCCTCTTCCTCGATGCTTTTGGCAACGCCATGGGCACTGAAGACCGTGACGGCGTGGGGCGGTACTTCCGACAGTTCTTCCACGAAAATCGCGCCCTTGGCCTTCAGGCTCTCGACGACGTACTTATTATGGACGATCTCGTGGCGCACATAGACCGGCGCGCCGTATTTATCGAGCGCGCGCTCGACGATTTCGATGGCGCGAACCACGCCGGCGCAAAAGCCGCGCGGTTGCGCCAGAAGCACTTCGAGGGGACGCTGACTAAGCACGTTGCACCAAGTCCTGTTCAATTCCGTCTAATCGTTAAATGTGTACCATTGTCAGAGACATATCCAGCCCGCCGCGGTATTTGACTGGTTCTGTGTGACAAAAATCACTCAATGTGCCACCAAGCACACACAATTCGGCTTGCAACGTGGGATGTCGGCATCGGTACAATTTACAGTATATCGACTGGGGCCAAACGATGCCCCAAACCTCACTTGTTCGTCACTTTACCGCCCCGACAACCAACTATATCAGGACCGCGACACCTCTTCCCGAGCATGTTTTATGCCATTTCTACGTGTTTTTGAAGAAATCGGGATGCGACTGCAATAGAATGGTTTGAAAACTGCGACTTCGCGCCTCCCGCCTAAGTAGAAAGAAAAAGTGTGCTGACAAGTCTTGTCGTTTCGATTGTGAAAACTTGCACCCGGTTTGCGGCCCCGACAGTGCTGATCGCGCTGCTACTTGCGGTTGGATCTGGCTATTACACGGCCAAGAACTTCAGCATCAATACCGACATCAACAAGCTGATCGCATCGGATCTGGACTGGCGTCAGCGCGATATCGCTTTCGACAAGGCGTTCGACCAGGAGCGGCTGATTCTGGCCGTGGTGGAGGCGCCGACGCCGGAATTCGCCAATGCCGCGAGCGCCACGCTGGAATCGAAATTAGCCAGCAATAAGAGAGACTTCGACTCGGTTCGCCGGCTCGGCGCGGGCGAATTCTTCGAAAAGAACGGCCTGCTGTTCCTGCCCACCGCCGAGGTCGCGCAGCTCACCGGCCAGTTCCAGGCCGCTGCCCCGTTGCTCGAAATCATGGCCGGCGATCCCAGCCTGCGCGGACTGACCGGCGCGCTGGAAACCGGCCTGACCGGCGTCCGCCGTGGCCAGCTGCCGCTCGACAATACCGCACATACGTTCGGCACGGTCGCCGAGACCATCGAGAATGTGCTGAAGACCGGCACCGGAACCTTCTCCTGGCGCGGACTGGTCAGCGATACACCGCTGACCGACGCCGACAAGCGCGGCTTCATCGAGATCAAGCCGATCCTCGATTTCAACGCGCTGGAACCCGGCAAGACCGCAACCGACGCGATCCGGCAGGCCGCCATCGACCTCAACATCGCCGGCGAATACGGCGCTCGGGTTCGGCTCACCGGCCCGGTGCCGATCGCCAACGAGGAATTTGCCACCGTGGCGGACGGTGCGGTGATCAACGGCGTCGTGACCGTGCTGATCGTGCTCCTCATCCTCTGGATGGCGCTGCATTCCGCCAAGATTATCGTCGCCGTGTTCGCGACCTTGTTCGTGGGCCTGTCGATCACCACCGCCGTCGGCCTGATGATGGTCGGGTCGCTAAACCTGCTGTCGATTGCCTTCGCGGTGCTGTTCGTTGGTCTCGGTGTCGACTTCGGCATCCAGTTCAGCGTGCGATATCGCTCCGAGCGCTACAAGAGCGGCGACCTGCAACAGGCGCTGGTGAAGGCCGCCGAATATTCGGCAATTCCGCTCTCACTTGCTGCGATGGCAACCGCGGCCGGTTTTCTGTCGTTCCTGCCCACCGACTACAAGGGCGTGTCCGAGCTCGGCAAGATCGCCGGCGCCGGCATGATGATCGCGTTTTTCACCAGCATCACCGTGCTCCCGGCGCTGCTCGACCTGTTCAATCCCGCCGGCGAAAAAGAGCCGCTTGGTTACGCGTTCCTCGCGCCGGTCGATCATTTCCTGGAGAAGCAGCGCTTTTGGATCATCGGCGGAACGCTGCTGATTACCATTGCCGGCCTGCCGCTGCTGTATTTCCTCAAATTCGATTTCAATCCAATCAATCTGAGAAATCCCAAGGTCGAGTCGATCGCGACCTTCCTTGATCTGCGCAAGGATCCGAACACCGGCGCCAACGCCGTCAACGTCATGGCGCCCAACGAGGCGGCCGCAAAGCAGGTCGAGGAACGTCTCGCCAAGGTGCCGGAGGTCACGCGCACGATCTCGCTCGACAGCTTCGTGCCCGAGGACCAGCCCGCCAAGTTGAAGCTGATCCGGGACGGCGCGAAAATCCTCGAGCCGGCGCTCAACCCCGATTCGATCGACAAGCCGCCGACCGATGCCGAGAACGTCACCGCCCTGAAGGACTCCGCGGCAAGCCTGCGCAAGGTGGCGGGGGCTCAGACCGGCCCCGGGGCCATAGCTGCCAAGCGCCTGGCCGACGCGCTGTCGAAAACCGCCGAGGCCAGTCAACCGGTGCGTGACAAGGTGCAGGCGACCTTCGTGGTGCCGCTGCAGCTGGCGCTGGCGCAGCTCCGCAACCTGCTGCAGGCGGCTCCCGTCAGCCTGCAGACGCTGCCGCCGGATCTCGTCAATTCCTGGAAGACCAAGGACGGCCAGGTTCGCGTCGAGGCGCAGCCGCGCGGCGATCCGAACGACAACGACACGCTGCGCAAATTTGCCGGCGCCGTGCTGGCGTCGGAACCGCTCGCCGTCGGCGGTCCGATCTCGATTCTGAAATCCGGCGACACCATCGTCAGAGCCTTTATTCATGCGGGTTTCTGGGCGCTGGCGTCGATCTCGCTGCTGCTGTGGCTGGCGTTGCGACGCATCACCGATGTGCTCCTGACGCTGGTTCCGTTGCTGGTGGCGGGAACGGTGACGCTGGAGATCTGCGTGCTGATCGGGCTGCCGCTGAACTTCGCCAACATCATCGCGCTGCCGCTGCTGCTCGGCGTCGGTGTTGCGTTCAAGATCTATTATGTAACGGCGTGGCGCGCCGGCCACACCAATCTGCTGCAGTCGGCGCTGACAAGGGCGATCTTCTTCAGCGCGCTGACCACCGCCACCGCATTCGGCAGTCTGTGGCTGTCGAACCACCCGGGCACTGCGAGCATGGGTAAATTGCTCGCGCTGTCCTTCGTCGTGACGCTGGCTGCGGTGCTGCTGTTTCAGCCGGCCTTAATGGGCAAACCGCGCGATGTCCGGGAGTAGGCAGATATCGCCGACGGGATCGGCGGCCGGCTGTCCGGCCGCCATCTTCTGACCAGCGGGGGGCGCCTTGGGCGCGGCTGCGACGGGCGCCGGCGCGGCCTTCGGCGCAGGTGTCGCAGGTGTCTGGGTCATCTTCGGTGCTGTGCCCGGCGTGGGCGCGGTGCCGGGTGTGGCCTTCGGCGTCGGGCCCTTGGCGAGGCTGTTGGACGGACTCGAGGGAATCGGCGGCCCAACGCGGGTCCAGGTTTCGCCGCCGCACAGGAAGCCGAGCACGCAGCCTTCGATTTCCAGTTCGTCCGCCGAGTCGCCGAGGGCGATGGTCGACTTGTACATCTTGCCGTCTTTGGCGTTATAGACCTGACCGGCCCACTTATCCTCCTTGGCGTTCTTCTTCATGTCGATCAGGATCGGCATGCCCAGGGTTGGCCTGTTCCGCTTCGACACGTCGGGATTGTTCTTGTCGAGCCCGCCGGGAGTCTTCTCCCACG
>JAQGKA010000298.1 GCA_028290355.1 Tardiphaga sp.
GCCGCTCCTCAGGATGAGGCCCGTTGGATCGGGTCATGCAAAGCTCTATGTCTCCTGAACCTTCTGTTAGCCACGCCCGCGTCTTCGCCATCGCCGGCCCGGCGATGCTCGCCAATCTTACCACGCCGCTGCTCGGCATCGTCGCCACGGCCGCCCTCGCCCGGCGCGGCGATTCGCATCTGCTGGGCGGCGTGGCGCTCGCCTCGGTGGCGTTCGACTGCATCTTCTGGCTGTTTGGTTTTTTGCGGATGGCCACGGTCGCGTTCACCGCGCAGGCGCTCGGCGCCGGCGACCGGCTCGAGCTGCGCGCCATCCTGCTGCGCGCACTGCTGCTCGGCGCCGCCATCGGCCTGACGCTGATTGCGCTCCGCACGCCGCTGGCCTCTGCGGTGTTCGGCATCATGGGCGGCAGCGAAGCGGTCACCTCGGCTGCGCGAGAGTACTTCTTCATCCGGCTGTGGTCGGCGCCGCTGATGCTGGGCAATTACGTCATTCTCGGCTGGCTGGTCGGCCAGGCCCGTACTGGCATCGCGCTGGCGCTGCAGGTCGGCATCAACCTCATCAACATGGCGCTGACGGCGTTTCTCGTGCTGTCCGCCGGCAAGGGCGTCGCCGGGGCTGCCATCGCCACAGTAAGCACAGAAGTCATCGGCTTCGCCGCCGGCCTGATCGCCGTATGGCTGCTGCTGGCCGGCAATTTTCGCGTGCCCCGTGACATCCTGTTCGACCGCGCCCGGCTGCTGCGGCTGTTCGCGGTCAACCGCGACATCATGATCCGCACCGCCGCGCTGATCGCGGCGTTCCTGTTCTTCACCGCGCAGGGCGCGCGTGCCGGCGACCTGACGCTGGCGGCCAATGCGGTGCTCAACAATTTCCTGATGATCGGATCGTTCTTCCTCGACGGCCTCGCCAACGCCGCCGAGCAGCTCTGCGGCCAGAGTTTTGGCGCCCGCAACCGGGTCGAATTCGATCGCGCCGTCAAACTCGTGCTGGGCTGGAGCTCGGCCTTCGGCCTCGCCGTCACACTGCTGTTCGTGGTGTCCGGCGATGCGCTGATCGACCTCATCACGACCAGCCCGGAGGTGCGCCTCGCCGCACGCGAATTCATGTGGCTGGCGGCACTGGCGCCGGCCTGCGGCGTGCTCGCCTATGTCTTTGACGGCATCTTTATCGGCGCGTCCTGGGCGCGCGACATGCGCAACCTGATGCTGGTGGCGCTCGCCACCTATCTCGCGGCGTTCTACCTGCTCATGCCGCTCGGCAATGCCGGGCTGTGGATCGCGTTCCTGATCTTCCTGCTGGCGCGCGGCGCGCTGCAAGCCGCGCGCTATCCGGCGCTGGTGCGGATGTCGTTTTTGCCCGAGGCCACGCTCAGGCCGGCCAGTCTTCTGCGGTGATGGTGGGCGCATCGGCGCCGACGATCTCCGACAGCGAATCGCGGCCGGTGCGCAGCAGCGTCGAGACCAGATCGGCCTTGATGCTGTCGACAAGGCCGAGGCCTTTGTAGATCAACGCCGAATAAAGCTGGATCAGGCTGGCGCCGGCCCGGATTTTTGTCAGCGCGGCGCCGCCGCCATCGATACCGCCGGCGCCGATCAGCGGAAACGCGCCTTCGACGCGCACATAGGTCTCCGCCACCATCCGCGTCGACAATCGAAACAGCGGACGGCCGGACAGCCCGCCCTGCTCTTTGAGGCGCGTCTGCTCGCGCAAGGTCGTCGGCCGGCCGATGGTGGTGTTGGCGACGATCATGCCATCGACCCCGCGCGAACGCGCGATGTGCACGATGTCGTCGAGGTCGGCGAGGCTGAGATCGGGCGCGATCTTCAAGAGCACGGGCGAATCGCCGGCATTCTTTCGCACCCGTTCGCGGGCATCGATCACCCTGGCGAGGAGATCGTCGAGCGCGCTCGCCTGCTGCAGGTTGCGCAGGCCCGGCGTGTTCGGCGACGAGACGTTGACGGTGAAATAGCTAGCCACCGGTGCGAAGGTCTCGATCAACCGGACATAGTCGTCGATGCGATCGACCGAATCCTTGTTAGCTCCGACATTGACGCCGACGATGCCGCCATGGTGCGCGCGCGCCGCCAGGCGGCGCAAGGCGACGTCGGCGCCGTCGTTATTGAACCCCAGGCGATTGATGACGGCCTCGTCGCGCTCCAGCCGGAACAGCCGCGGGCGCGGATTGCCGGCTTGCGGCTTCGGCGTCACCGTGCCGACTTCGGTAAAGCCAAAGCCAAGCCGCAGCAGCGCATCCGGCACTTCGGCATTTTTATCGAAACCGGCGGCGATGCCGATCGGGTTCGGAAAGTTCAGGCCGAACGCGCGGACCGCGAGCTTCGGATCGTCCGGCCGCGGCCGCGCCGGCGGCAGCAATCGCAGACCGCGAATCGCGAGGCGATGCGCGTCCTCCGGATCGAGCCAGCGTAGCATCGGCAAAGACAAGGCATCGAAAGCGCGAATCACGATTGCAACTCCGGAATATCGTGGCTGCCGTCGGAGCGCGCCCGCAGGTCCAATACGGCAGTGACGGCGCCGAGGTCGAGGTCGCCATAGAGATGCGGAAACAGGTCGCCGCCGCGCGACGGCTCCCAGCGCAGCGCATCGCCAAGTGCGCCGGAGTCCACAGCGATCAGGAACAGGCCGGTCTGGCCGAAGTAATGCTTTTTGACGGTCTCGGCCACCTGCGCGGCGGTGGAAAAATGGATGAAGCCATCGCGTACGTCATCGGCGCTGCCGTGGTAGACGCCCTGCCGTTCGGCCTCGCGCCAGTTGGAGGCGGGACAGATTTTATAGATGGTGCGCACCCGCCCGGACTTCCTGCTTGTTGTTCAAATGTCTGCGGACGCCGGATTGGCTGGAGTCTGCGGCCGACCGTATCGGCGGCATCCGTGCACTTCAAGGCTGGTATTTTTTACGAACGCCCGCTTGCGAAATCTGTGCAAACAAGGCAATAATTCCTAGATTTTGCCACGATTCACCGCCCGGCCGAATTTCCCGGGCCAACGGACCCGAAACCCCATGCTGACGCACGCCCAGATCTGGAACGCCCTCGACAAGTTGGCCGAACGCAACGGCCTGTCGGCCTCCGGCCTTGCGAAAAAGGCCGGGCTCGACTCCACCACCTTCAACAAATCCAAGCGCATCACCAATGACGGCCGCGAACGCTGGCCATCGACCGAATCGGTGTCCAAGGCGCTGGCCGCGACCAATGTCCCGATCGACAGTTTTGTGAACCTGATCGAAGGCACCAAGCGTATCGTGCAGTCGGTGCCGCTGCTCGGTTTCGCGCAGGCCGGTCATGGTGGCTATTTCGACGATGCCGGCTTCCCGGCCGGCAGCAAGGGCTGGGACGAGATCGGCCTGCCCTCGGTCAATGACGAGCACGCTTATGCACTGCAGATCTCTGGCGATTCGATGAAGCCCGCCTATCGCGACGGCGACATCATCGTGGTGTCGCCCGGCGCCCAGATCCGCAAGGGCGACCGCGTCGTGGTCAAGACGAAGGACGGCGAGGTGATGGTCAAGGAACTGAAGCGCCGCACCACCAAGGTGCTTGAATTGCAGTCACTGAATCCGAATCACGTCGATCGGACGTTTCCGGCGGCGGACGTGGAGTGGATCGCCAGGATCGTCTGGGCGAGCCAGTGAAGCGGTAACAGATAAGGACCCTGATCCATGAATCGTCGCCATGCCTTGAAGGCCCTCGCCGGCCTCGCGCTCTGCCCGGTCTGCGCACCCGCCGGGTTCGCCGCTGAAGGTCACCATTGGAGCTATGAGGGCGAAGGAGGTCCGGCGAAATGGGGCGATCTCGACGCCGCCAACAAGGTCTGCACGATCGGCTCCCAGCAGTCGCCGATCGACATCGGCACGACGGTCAAATCGCAACTGCCGCCGCTCAAGATCAAGTGGGGCAAGAGCGCCGACACCATCGTTAATAACGGTCACACCATCCAGCTCAATTTCGCCGAAGGCAGCACGCTGAAACTCGGTGACACCACCTATAAATTGCTGCAGGTCCACTTCCACCGGCCAAGCGAGCATTTGATCGGCGGCAAGAACTTTCCGATGGAGGCCCATTTCGTTCATCGCGCCGAGTCCGGCGCACTGGCTGTGGTCGGCGTGTTGATGGCCACGGGCAAGCCGAACGCTGCTTTCAGCAAAGTCATCGCGACCATGCCGGCGAAAGAAGGCCCGGCGGTCAAGGCCGATGCCGGCTTCAACCCGAACGCCCTGTTACCCGCCAGACAGACCTATTATCGCTATCCGGGTTCGCTGACGACGCCACCTTGCGCGGAGATCGTCGAGTGGCTGCTGCTCACCGACTCGATCCAGGTCGCGGAGGCCGACGTCGCAAGCTTCGCCAAGCTTTATCCGATGAATGCGCGCCCGGCGCAGAAGGACAATCGCCGCTACGTGCTGCAGTCGAGCTGATGCAAAATCGACGGCGCGGCTATGCCGACCGCGCCAGCGTGCCGTCGATCATTGCGATGGCGTTTTGCACGCCGTAGACCGCAACGAAGGAGCCGAAGCGTGGCCCCTTCTCCTGGCCGAGCAGCACTTGATAGAGCATGTTGAACCAGTCGAGCGACACGCCCGGCCGGCCATCCTTGCCCTTCTTCACGGCGTCGAGAAACGGCTCGCGACGGCCGATCTCGTAGACCACGTTCTGAATATCTTCGGCTGAAGCCTCCGCCGGCAGCTGCGACAGCGCGTCGCGCAGATCCTGCAGAGCCACGCGCTCGGCATCGGTCGGCTCGCGGAACATCTTGGTCGGCGCCACGAAGTCCCGGTAATAGTTGATGGCGTAGCCGACCATGGCATCCAGCTTCGGGTGGGTCTGCGCCGTGACGCCCGGACGATAGCGCCCGATAAACCCCCACAGCGTCTCGGCATTCTCCGCGTTGGATGACGACACCAGCGTCAGCAGCAGCTGGAACGTGACCGGCATGTCGGACTTCGGCGGATGGCCGGCATGAATGTGCCAGACCGGATTGGACAGCTGCTGCTTGGCATCCTGACGGCCATAGCCATCGAGGAACTGCTGATAGTCGTCGACGGCACGCGGAATCACGTCGAAAAATAGCCGCTTCGCCGCCTTCGGCTCGCGGTACATGAACAGCGACAGCGATTCAGGCGAGGCGTAGCGCAGCCATTCGTCGAGGGTGAGACCGTTGCCCTTCGATTTGGAAATCTTCTGGCCCTTGTCGTCGAGGAACAGTTCGTAGTTGAAGCCCTCCGGCGGCATGCCGCCGAGCGCCGTGCAGATCTTGCCCGACAGCTTCACCGAGTCGATCAGGTCCTTGCCGGCCATTTCATAATCGACGCCGAGCGCGGTCCAGCGCATCGCCCAGTCGGGCTTCCACTGCAGCTTGCAGTGACCGCCGGTGACCGGCAGCGTCACCCGCTCCTGGGTTTCCGGATCGTCATACGACACCGTGCCGGCCTTCACGTCATGGGCGACGATCGGCACCTGCAGCACTACACCGGTGCGCGGGCAGATCGGCAGGAACGGCGAATAGGTCGCTGCGCGCTCCTCGCGCAGGCTGGGCAGCATGATGGCCATCATCGCGTCGAACCGCTCCAGCACCTTAAGCAGGGTCGCGTCGAACTTGCCCGACGTATAGTAGTCCGTGGCGCTGGCGAATTCGTAGTCAAAGCCGAAGGTGTCCAAGAACGCCCGCAACCGCGCATTGTTGTGGGCGCCGAACGACGGATATTCGTTGGAAAACGGATCCGGAATACGGCTCAGCGGCTTGCCCAGATGGGCCGTCAGCATCTCCTTGTTGGGCACATTGTCCGGCACCTTGCGCAACCCGTCCATGTCGTCGGAGAAGGCCAGCAGGCGAGTCTTGATCTTGTCCTCGGTGAGCACGCGAAACGCATGGCGCACCATGGTGGTGCGCGCGACTTCGCCGAAGGTTCCGATATGCGGCAAGCCGGACGGTCCGTAGCCGGTCTCGAACAGCACCTCGTCCTTCGGCTTCTTCTTCAGACGCGCGACAAGCTGCCGCGCCTGCTCGAATGGCCAGGCGTTGGATTGTTCGGCGAGCGTGCGCAGATCGCTCGGGCTGACGGCAAGATCAATCGTGGACATTTAAGAAGGCCTCCGGGCCGCGGAACCTAGCGGCTCCGCAGCAAAATGCCAAACCGCCGGTATAAGTGATTTAGAAGGGGCTGACAGAGAAATACCGCAGCCACAGGTCGGTGTAGCGGCCTTTTTCCCAAAGCCGGAACAATGCCCAGTTCAGGGCCTGGCGCAGCGTATCGTTGCCCTTGCGCACCGCGATGCCGATGCCCTCGCCAAAATAGCGGCTCTCGACGAACGGCCCGCCGCTAAAGGCGCAACAATCGGCGGAATCGGTACCGTTGATCCAGAACGCCAGCGAGATCGCGTCGCCGAAGATGAAATCGACATCGCCGCGGCGCAGCGCCTGGCGCAGCGCGTCGTCGTTCGGATAGGACGTCAGCACGGCGTCGGTGAACATCGCCTTGAGATAGGCCTCGTGCGATGAGCCGGCGATGGCGCCGACCTTCTTGCCCTCGAGATATTCCGGCCGCACTTCCGGCATGACCGCATTTTTCCGCGCCACGAAGCGCGCCGGCGCGCGGTAATACGGATCGGTGAAATCCACCCGGGCTCGAATCTGCGGCGTCACCGCCAACGAGGCGATAATGGCATCGCCACGGTTGCTGGCGATCGCATCCAGCAGCGTCTCGAAGCGGCGCATCTGGATCGTGCAGGTGACCTTGATCTCCTCGCACAGCAGCCGCGCCAGATCGACGTTGAAGCCGGCCGGATTGCCGTCGGGGCCGGTGAAGTTGAACGGCGGATAATCGGTCTCGGTCAGGAAGCGGATCACGGTGATACGCGACAGGTCCGGCCGGTCCGGGCGACGCCTCGGGTCCCAGAAGCCCGGCACTGCCTGCGGACCGGGTTGCGTCACGGCCTGGGGCGAGGCCGGCGTTTGGGCCCAGGCGGGCGTGACGGGCGACGACAGAGCCAGCAACCCACCGAGGAAAAGGCCGACGCCGCCAAGGATTGCACGGAATCGCCAAAGCAATCTTTGGTTGATAGCGGTAACTATGTGTGGTTGCATGAACGGACGCTTCCGATTGCCCGGTCTTATAGACGATCCGGCGCGAGAGGCGAGTACCGTTTGCAGCGAGGGCGTCGCATGGCCCTGTGGGACCATGTTGCAGATCGCGAGACTGGGTTTGCGCGGCCGGGCGAACGGCCGGCCGAGCGCCGACGCGCCCGTGAGTTGCCCGCGTTTCTGGCGGAAAAAGCCCGACTCCCCCGCACCGCCAATGATGATCAACCTGCCTTTTTGGATCAGGGGCCGGCCGATGAACTGGATTGCCTGCGACATGTCCTGGAGCCGGACCTGCTGCGGCGTGCCGAAGGTCGCGCGAGGGAATTGGGCATCGGTGCCGATCAGGTTCTGATCCGGTGGGGCGTGATCGAGGAGAGCATCTATTTGCAGCATCTGTTGCGTCACACCGGCATTGTGGCAGAATCCTTTGCCACGGTTGATCGCGAAGACAGCCCGCTCGCGGACACGCAGCTTCCTTTCGCTGCCGCCTCCGGACTTCTTCCGCTCCGCAAGAACGGGGAATTGATCTGGTCGGTAGCGCCGCGAGGTCTAACCGCTCGTACGCTATGTCGTTTTGCAGCAACCTACCGTTATCTGACTGGATATCTGCGCCTCACATCGGCTCCCTCGCTCCAGCAATTCCTGATCCAGCAGGGCGGATCAGCACTCGCTCACGCCGCGACGCGCGGCCTGCACGAAAAACATCCCGCGATGTCGGCGGCACCCGAAGCGGCAGCAGGCGGTCTTTGGTCGGGACGCTTCAAACGCGGCTGCAGCGTAACGGCCATCGTGCTCCTGCCGCCAGTCCTGGTTCCTGACATCTGGAGCAGCGTGCTGGCACTCTCGTTTCTGACTTTTGTCGCCCTTCGCCTCACCGGCGCATTCTGGCCACGACGCGCATTGCGCAAGCTTCCGCCACTGCCCGACAGCCGATTGCCGGTCTACACCATCATTGCCGCACTCTATCGCGAGGCGACCTCGGTCGCTCCCTTGATGCAGGCGATCGATGCGCTCGATTACCCCCGCGAAAAGCTCGACGTCATCCTGGTGGTCGAACCGAACGACCTGCAAACCCGGGCGGCGATCGCACGGCTTGGACCGATGCCGCATGTGCGGACCCTGATCGCGCCCGCGGTTGCGCCGCAGACCAAGCCGAAGGCGCTGAACTGGGCACTGCCGTTTGCGCGCGGCAGTTTTGTTGCCGTGTTCGACGCCGAGGATCGCCCCGAAGCCGGCCAGTTGCGCGCCGCCCTCGAGGCGTTTCGCGTTCATGGCGACGGGGTTGCTTGCGCGCAGGCCAGCCTGTGCATCGACAACGAGACCCACAACTGGCTGTCGCTGATGTTCGCCGCCGAGTACGCTGGGCACTTCGATGTCTACCTGCCGGGCATGTCGGAGCTCGGTTTACCGTTGCCGCTCGGCGGCTCGTCGAATCATTTTCGCACGGCGATCCTGCGCGAGGTCGGCGGCTGGGACGCCTACAACGTCACCGAGGATGCGGATCTCGGCTTTCGCCTGGCGCGGTTCGGCTATCGCTCGGTGACCTTTGCCTCGACGACATTCGAGGAAGCGCCGATCCGCTTTCACGCCTGGCTGAAGCAGCGTTCGCGCTGGATGAAGGGCTGGTTGCAAACCTGGCGCGTGCATATGCGCCAGCCCCGGCAGCTATGGCGCGATGCAGGCCCGGCCGGATTTGTCACGCTCAACATCATCGCCGGCGGAAATGTCGTGACCGCGCTGGCCTATCCGATCATGCTCCACGCATTGCTGGCCTATGTGCTCACCAGCGCGCTTGCCGGCACACCGTTGTCGATCGACTGGCCGGCGCCGCTGTATCTGGCCGCATTCGCCGCAGGCTGCATCTCGACGCTCATCCTCGGCATCCGGGGGCTGGCGCGGCGCGGCCGCCTGCGTGACAGCTGGATCCTGATGTTGACGGGGCTCTATTGGATATGCCTGTCGATCGCCGCGTGGCGCGCGGTGTTGCAATATATCTGGAATCCCTATCGCTGGGAGAAGACCGAACACGGCGTTGCGAAGCGGGCCGGCGATCAATTTGCCGGATACCGCTTCGCCAAGCGCCGGCAGCGCAGAGGTCAAAGATAGCGCTTGAGGTCCGCCGCGGCTTCTTCCGGCTTGCGCTTCAGGTTGAACGGCGAAACGAATTTTCCGTCACGGTCCATCAGGTAGATCAGCGCGGTGTGATCCATGGTGTAGTCGCCGTCCTTGAGGGGGACTTTCTTGGCGTAGACGCGGAAGCCGGAGATCACCTTCGCCACCGCGTCGGCATCACCGGTGAGACCCTTCAGATGCGGATCGAAGCTGGTCAGGTAATCCTTCATCGCCACGGCTGTATCGCGCTCGGGATCGACCGAGACGAAGTAGGCGTTGACGCGATCGGCGTCGGTGCCCATCGCCCGCAGCACCTCGGAAATCTCGAACAGCGAGGTCGGACAGACGTCCGGGCAATGGGTGAAGCCGAAGAAGATCAGCGTCGGCTTGCCCTTCAGATTCTTGTCGGTGACGGTCTGGCCGGCCTGATCGGTCAACTGGAACGGACCGCCGATCGAGGCCGGCGCGGTGACGCTGCGCAGGCCGCCCGTCAGCCACAGCACGACGAGGAGCCCTGCCGCGAGGCTGCCGGCAAATGCGGCAATCACGACCAGTGGCCTTGTGGATCTATCCGTCATGCGCTGTCCCTTGAACGACTTCAGATGCAGGCAGCGATGCCCGACTTGATGATCTCGAAAAACACCGCGGTGCCGTAATGCGCCCACAGCGCGACCGCGCCCACCAGCACGACGACGACAAATACCACCGCCGCGGCGACGATCGCCGACGCCACACGGGACGGTCGTCCCGGCGCGGCCGTCATGTTCCCCGGAGCGGATGTGGGCAGCACCATGCGAAATCCCGAAACGGCTCAGGTCCGTAGCCTGTCAGCCTGGTTCCAGATAGAGCCAGACGCCCAAGCGAGCAAGCGCCGACGGCGCCTCGGGGATCACGTCATGCTGATTGGAAAGCGCGGACCTAGTGCGCGGAGGCCTGGGCGTTCAGATAACAGGGCTTGTACATGCCGGTCAGCTGGCGCCCGCGCAGAAAGATCATGCGCGGCGTCAGCCCGCCCCTGTGGGCGATCCAGCGCCGTATCTGCGACGGATACATCGAATACAGCATCTGGGTGGCTTCCGGATTGGTCACCGCACGGCCGTTGGAGCCGAAATCCCAGGCGGCGTGAAATCCGAGGTTGGCGTTCGAGGTCACGCAGATCTTGTCATGGGGAACCGCGCCGAGAACGATGGTACAGGCCGAGGCGCAGAGACCGTCGATGATCACCGTCTCGCCGGAACTGCGCAGGCCCTGATATTTGTCGACGTAGGTTCCGATCCGCCCGCCACGATCATCCGCGATCCGTACCACCGCATGGCTTGCCCCGACACCCGCAAACAGCAAGACTGCCGCGAGCAACCCCGTAACGAACCTCATGACCTGCCCCAGTTCAAACCTAAGTCCTAAACCTGACGATCCCGAATCCCACTGTCTTGGTGATGCAAGACATCGCCAGCGTGTTGCCAGATCGATTTTTTGTCCAGCCGGTCGCGGCGCCTCAAATGCGATTCAAATCAAGTGTTGCACGCAAGATGCAGTTGCGCGCGCGCAGGTCCCAAACTGGAACAACGGCACGGTGTTGCGCGGCATTTCAATTGACCGCGGTGGAGGCCTCACGCTTCAATCCCCGTTAACAAAATGGGGGGAAGCGAAATGGCCGAGGACGCAGATGTCATCGTGGTCGGCGGCGGGCTTGCGGGCCTGGTCGCGGCGACGGAAATCGCCGACGCCGGCAAGCGCGTCGTGGTGCTCGACCAGGAAGGTGAACAAAATCTCGGCGGCCAGGCGTTCTGGTCGTTCGGCGGCTTGTTCCTGGTGGATTCGCCGGAGCAACGCCGGCTCGGCATCAAGGACAGCTTGGATCTGGCGTGGCAGGACTGGATCGGTTCCGCCGGCTTCGACCGCGACGACGATCACTGGCCGCGGCGCTGGGCCGAGGCCTATGTCGGCTTCGCCGCTGGCGAGAAGCGCGACTGGCTGCGCGCCATGGGTCACCGCATCTTTCCGGTGGTCGGCTGGGCCGAACGCGGCGGCTATGACGCCATGGGCCACGGCAATTCGGTGCCGCGTTTCCATGTCAGCTGGGGTACCGGACCCGGCGTGCTGGAACCATTCGAGCGCCGCGCCCGCGAAGCTGAGAAGAAAGGTCTGCTGACCTTCAGGTTCCGCCATCGCGTCGATGCGCTCAGCGTGACCAACGGCATCGTCGATGGCGTCAGCGGCGCAATCCTGGAGCCCTCCAGCACCGCGCGCGGCGAGAGCAGTTCGCGCCACGTTATCGGTGACTTCGCGCTACGCGCGCAGGCGGTGATCGTCGCCTCCGGCGGCATCGGCGGCAATCACGACATGGTCCGGCAGAACTGGCCGAAGCGGCTCGGCGAGCCGCCGAAGCGGATGATCTCCGGCGTGCCCGAACATGTCGATGGCCGCATGATCGGCATCACCGAGGCCGCCGGCGCGCGACTGATCAACCGCGACCGCATGTGGCACTACGTCGAGGGCATCCAGAACTGGAACCCGATCTGGCCGCGACACGGCATCCGTATCCTGCCGGGGCCGTCGTCGCTGTGGTTCGACGCCACCGGAAAGCGGTTGCCGTCACCGCTGTTTCCCGGCTCCGACACCCTCGGGCAGCTGCAATACATCCAGTCCACCGGCTACGACTATTCCTGGTTCGTGCTGACTCAGGCCATCGTCAAGAAGGAATTTGCGCTGTCCGGCTCCGAGCAGAATCCCGACCTCACCGGCAAGAGCTGGCTGATGACCGCGCGCCGCGCCACCAACAAGGGCGCGCCGGCGCCGGTGGAAGCCTTCAAGGAAAACGGCGTGGACTTCATCGTGCGCGACACTCTCGAAGACCTGGTCGCGGCCATGAACGCGCTGAGCGGTGACAACCTGCTGAAACACGATCATCTGAAGACGCAAATCGAGGCGCGCGACCGCGCCATCGCCAATCCTTACGTCAAGGACACCCAGGTGATGAACATTCACAATGCCCGCAAATATATCGGCGACCGGCTGATCCGTACCGCAAAGCCGCACCGGATCCTCGATCCCGCCCGCGGCCCGCTGATCGCGGTGCGCCTCAACATCCTGACCCGCAAGACGCTGGGCGGCTTCGAGACCGATCTCGACTCTCGCGTATTCGGCCAGAACGGCCAGATCATGCCGGGATTATACGCGGTCGGCGAAGCCGCCGGCTTCGGCGGCGGTGGCATGCACGGCTATCGCTCGCTGGAAGGCACGTTTCTCGGCGGCGGCCTGTTCTCCGGTCGCAATGCGGGACGGGCCGCGGCGAAGGCGGTGGGGTAACGTCGCGTTCCAAATGGAGCGGGCGAAGGGAATCGAACCCTCGTATGCAGCTTGGGAAGCTGCCGTTCTACCATTGAACTACGCCCGCATCGTCGCGCCGACCTGATTTAGCCGAGACCGGCCGATCCGCCAAGCCGCTTGATGGTATTCGGCTCGCGTGGCGTCAACTGCGCGGCATCGCGGGCCGGGCAGGCGCGAAAAGCTTTTCGGCCGTCAGATTCCAGATGACGGGCTTGTTTCCGATGTTACCATCGCCTTGGGATGGCAGGGCGCGGATACACAATCTTCGATACGCCGGTTGGCCGATGCGGCATCGCATGGGGTCAGGCCGGCATTGTCGGTGTGCGCCTGCCAGAAGCCCGCGAGATCGAGACCCGGCGGCGTCTGCTGCAGCAGTTTGCCGAGGCCCGCGGGATCAGGCCGCCCGCCGACATCGAACTGGCGATCGAGGGCATTGTCGCGCTGCTGCGCGGTACGCCCTGCGACCTCTCCGACGTCCCGCTCGACATGGCCGGCCTGCCGCCGTTCAATCGCAGGGTCTACGACACCGTGCGGTTGATCCCGCACGGCCAGACCCGCACCTATGCCGAGCTCGCCGCCCGGCTCGGCGCCAGCGGCGCGGTCCGCGCGGTCGGCCAGGCGATCAACCGCAATCCCCTCGCGATCCTGGTGCCATGCCACCGCACCCTGGCCACTGCCGGCCAGACCAGCGGTTTTGCCGGCAATGGCGGCATCGTCACCAAATTCCGGTTGTTGTCGATCGAGGGCGCGCTCGCCGGCAGCCGGCCGACGCTGTTCGACGCGCTGCTGTCCGTTGCCCCGCCCCGCGCGCAGGGCTAACTTCACCGAATGGCAGCGACGACGATTTTTGAACGCGGCGCGATCTCCGTGTCGGATTATCGATGCACGGCCGGCCCGGACGACAGGCCGTTTGCCGAGCTGCACCGCTGCCATTCCATCTCATACGTCCGAAAGGGCAGCTTCGGCTGCAACAGCCGCGGCCAGTTGCATGAGCTGGTGACCGGTGCCTTCCTGATCGGGCGCCCCGGCGACGAATATATCTGCAGCCACGACCATCACGGCTGCGGCGACGAGTGCCTGGCATTCTTCCTCACGCCTGAACTGGTCGAAACCATCGGCGACAACAGCGACATCTGGCAACGCGGCAGCGTCGCGCCGCTGGCCGAACTGATGGTGCTCGGCGAACTGGCGCAGGCCGCGGCCGACGCGCGCAGCGATATCGGGCTCGACGAAGTTGGCCATGCGCTTGCAGCGCGGTTCGTCGATCTGGTGTCGGATCGACCGCGCAAGGGATTCCAGGCCAACGCGCGCGACCGCCGTCGCGCGGTGGAAACTGCACTCTGGATCGATGCACATTCGCCCGACGCGATCGATCTCGATGGCGCGGCAAAGGAAGCCGGGGTGAGCCCGTTTCATTTCCTGCGGCTGTTTTCCAATGTACTGGGCGTCACGCCACATCAGTATCTGGTCCGCTCGCGGCTGCGCCATGCCGCCCAGCTACTCGTGGAAGAAGATCGCGCCATCACCGACATCGCCTTTGACGTCGGCTTCGGCGACCTCTCGAATTTTGTCCGCAGCTTCCATCGCGCCGCCGGCATCTCACCGCGCGCATTCCGGCAGACCTCGCGGGGAAACCGCAAGATTCTCCAAGATCGGCTGGCCGCACACTGACTAGGGTGGCTCCGGAGCGCGGTTCGCGCCAAGGGAGATCATCATGTACGACCACATCGGACTAAAAGTCAGCGACCTCGACGCCAGCATTCGCTTCTACACGGCGGCGCTGGCTCCGCTCGGCCACGTCCTGTGCTCACGCGACGAATCCGGCGCAGGCTTCGGCCCGCCGGACGCACCGGCGCTTTGGCTTTACCGCAGCAAGAACGGCGATCGCGCCGGCGTACATCTTGCGTTCCGCGCCACAGATCACGCCGCGATCAAGGCATTTCATGCCGGCGGTCTTAAAGCGGGCGGCCACGACAATGGCGCGCCCGGACTGCGGGCCGACTACAGCCCGACTTACTATGCCGCGTTCCTGATCGATCCTGACGGCAACAATGTCGAAGCCGTTTTCGCGTAAGGCATCAAAAATGGCATCCATTCATAAAGACGTTTTGATCGACGCGCCTGCGGACAAGGTCTGGGACGCGATCGCGGATTTCGGCGCGCTGCATACCCGGCTGGTGCCGGGCTTCGTCACCGACACCAAGCTCGATGGCGACGCACGCATCGTCACCTTTGCCAATGGCACGGTCGCGCGTGAAATTCTGGTCGATTGCGACCAGGCGCGCAAACGGCTGGTCTATGCCATCATCAGCGAACGGGTGAAGCAGCACAGCGCGTCGGTGCAGGTGCTCGCCGACGGCCCAACGCGCAGCCGTGTGATCTGGATCGTCGATGTGCTGCCGCACGAGATCGCGCCCTATATGGACGCACAGATGGACCTGGGCACGCTCGCCATGCAGAAGGCGCTCGCCCGCACGGCCTGAAGACTCACGACAGCGCCGACCGCACCTCGGGCACAGGTCCGGCCTTCGGGGCCCAGCGCGTCAGCAATACGCTGAGCGCCGACAGCACGCCGAGCAGCACCATCGAGGCTGCCGCGAGTTTGAAGAAGCTCATGCTGGTGGCGTCGATCGACAGCAGCCACCAGCCGCCGGCGCCAACGAACAACAGCCGCGCGGTTTGCGACAGCACCGGGCCCAGTACCTTTGCGGCGCCCTGCGACGAGAAATACATCGCGGTGGCGAGGCCGAGGAAGGCGTACATCGGCGCGCCCGTCGCGAGATATTGCTGGCTTGCCGCGCGAACGCCGGGATCCCGCGTGAACAGGTTGACCCAGAGATCCGGAAAGATCGCGGTCAACGTACCGAACACGCCGACCACGGCGAAGGAGATCCAGCCCGCGGTCCAGGCGACGCGGCGCGCTCGCGCCACGCGGCCGGCACCGATCGCCATACCGACCATAGGCACTGAGGCGACGCCGACCGCAAAGGCCAGCGTCGTCAGCAGGAATTCCAGCCGCGCGCCGACCCCATAGCCTGCCAGCACCTCGTTGCCGTAGCGCGCCAGCATGTGGGTAAAGACCGTGATGGTCAGCACCGACTGTAGCGGCGAGAAGCAGGCGATGGCGCCGACCTTCAGAATATCGAAGAACATGCCGCGCTGGATTCTAAATCCCTTGCGCATCGGCTGGACCCGGGCGCGGCCGGAGAACACGTACCAGCCCATGATGACCGTGCCGATGCTGTAGGCGATCAGCGAGCCCGCCGCGACGCCGGGCATGCCGAATTGCGGCACCGGGCCGAGGCCGAGGCCGAGCACGCCGCCGAGAATGATCTGGCACACCACGGAATTCAACGTGATCGCCGACGGCAGCTTCATGTTGCCGGTGCCGCGCAGGATCGCGGCCAGCGTGTTCATCAGCCACGGGATCACACCGCCGCCGAAGAAGATCGTGATGTAGCCGATCGCCTGCGACAGCACGCTGCCGCGGCCGCCCAGCGCTTCCAGCAGCGTTGGGCCGAACAACAGCATGCCCAGCGTGAAGGCGAGGCCAAAGCAGATACCGATCAGCAGCGCGTGCGCGGCCAATGTCGAGGCGCGCTCGCGATCGCCGGCGCCGAGTGCGCGCGCGATCGCCGAGGAGACGCCACCGCCCATCGCGCCGCCAGACATGGTCATGGTGAGAATGACGAACGGAAACACCAGCGCCATCGCCGCCAGCGATTCCGTGCCAAGCCGGCCGATATAGGAAGTCTCCGCAACAACGACCAATGTGCCGGCGCTGAGCGCCACCACATTCGGCCACGACAGCCGCAGCAGCGTCGGCAGAATCGGGTGATCGAGCAGCGGATTTTTCGCAGGCCCCTTGAGGCCCGGCAGCGGCTGCTTTTCGGCATCGACCAATGCGAGTTCGACGATGGCGACGTCGGACATGCGTTTCCCCAATCTTCCGATCTTGATCGCCGGAAGCACGCCTGTTCCTAGCACCCTTTCTGCGTAGCGCCATGCGCGCCGGGCGCATGGGCCCTGCCCGAATTGCGCTGCAGCGTATGAACGGTCGCGCCTAGCCGATCGACCAGATGAACGGCAGCGCACCGTCACGTGCGGGGGTCAAGGTGACGGGAATATTGCGGCCGCAGCCGGCAGCGAGACCTTCGACCAGCCCTTCCAGCGCCCGCGCACAGGCGGGGTGATAGTCTCCGACACCGTCCATCAGCTTCCACGTCTGCTGGCGGATTTCAGAGCTGCCGGCGGATTCGCGGACCTCAACGACGTCGTCCTGCGCGGCAAACAGCACGTTGAGGAACTCCGCGAAGGCTTTTGCACTGCCGCGCTGCATCGCAAGGCCGGCCGCCACCTCGTCAAAATACTGCATGCCGATCAGCTTGCCGGTGAGATGCAGCAGGTAGCCGGCATCGACCGGACCGAACAGCTGCACCGCCACCGGCACCGCGGTCCGGACATATTCCATGGCATAGTTGC
>JAQGKA010000309.1 GCA_028290355.1 Tardiphaga sp.
CCTACAAGAGCGTCGACAATTTCGCCCAGGCTGAAGTCGACTATGTCACCGCGATCGGCGGCATCGATATCCAGAACGGCAAGGCGCTTGGCCGCGACTATCAACTCTCCGACCTGATCCGCAACTACGATGCGGTGTTCCTCGGCGTGGGGCTGGGCGGCGTCAATGCGCTGCGCGCCGATGGCGAGGACGCTGATGGCGTCACCAATGCGGTGGAGTTCATTTCCGAACTGCGTCAGGCCAGTGATCTCTCGGGATTGCCGGTCGGTCGCCGCGTCGTCGTCATCGGTGGCGGCATGACGGCGATCGACGCTGCGGTGCAGTCGAAACTGCTTGGCGCCGAGGAGGTGACGATCTGTTACCGGCGCGGCCAGGAGCACATGAACGCTTCCGAATTCGAGCAGGATCTGGCCGCAGCCAATGGCGTCACCATCCGCCACTGGCTGCAGCCGAAGCGGGTTGTAGCTCAAGGTGGCAAGGTGTCGGCCATCGAACTCGAATACACTGCACTGAGAGGCGACAAGCTTGCCGGCACCGGCGAGACGCTGATGCTCACCGCCGACCAAGTCTTCAAGGCCATAGGCCAGAGCTTCGTGCCGGCCGCACTCAACGGCAGCAGTGCTGCGATCGACCTCGAAGCCGGTCGCATCAAGGTCGATGCGGAAGGCCGCACGTCGCTGGCCAATGTCTGGGCAGGCGGCGACTGCATCTTTGGTGGCGACGACCTGACGGTCTCGGCGGTGGCGCAAGGCCGCGATGCGGCGGAGAGCATCAACAGGAGTCTCACGCAGGGATAAGGATCATGACGACGGTGGAACCGGGCATCGCCCGTCACTACGAGATATCGGGTCTGGAGCAGCGGATCATCGCCGCGCTCGCCGATTCCGGCGTCGACGTTGCCCATCTGCGCGCCAGCGATCTCGAAGCGGTCGACGAATTCCACATTGGTGGTGTCGCCGCCACCAAGGCACTCATCGACCAGATGAGGCTGAAGCCGGCGGCCGAGCTGCTCGATATCGGATCGGGCGTCGGTGGCCCGGCCCGCTTTGTTGCAAACAGCGCCGGAGCGAATGTTACCGGCATCGATCTGACGCAGAGCTATGTCGATATCGCGACCAACCTGTCGAAGCGAACCGCATTGGCCGACAAGACGCGCTTCGTGCAGGGCAGTGCGCTGGACATGCCATTCGGCAACGCCAGCTTCGATGCGGCTGTCATCCTGCATGTCGGCATGAACCTTCCCGACAAGGCGAAGCTGATGAGCGAGGCCGCGCGCGTGCTGCGGCCGGGTGGCGTGTTTGCTGTCTATGATGTGATGCGCCTGAAGGACGGGGCGCTGACCTATCCGCTGCCCTGGGCATCTGATGAAACCATGTCCTTCGTTGCTACGCCCGACGACTATCGCTCGGCGGCTGCAGCCGCGGGGTTCTCGGTGACCGCCGAGCGGCCACGCGGCGCCTTTGCCATCGAGTTCTTTGCGACGATGCGTGCCCGGATGGCTGCCGCGCAGGCGGAAGGCAAGAAGCCGCCGCCCGGCGTCGGCCTCATCATGGGCGAGGACGCCCGCACCAAGATCGCCAATCTCACCGCCGCCCTTGAAGGCGGCATTCTTGCACCCGTCGAGTTGCTCCTTCGTCTCGGCTGAAAGGGACCTGTCATGGCTGACATCCGCAACAATTTCGTCGGTATCAAGTCGCCCAATCCGTTCTGGCTGGCCTCGGCGCCGCCGACCGACAAGGCCTACAACGTCATCCGCGCCTTCAAGGCCGGCTGGGGCGGCGTGGTGTGGAAGACGCTTGGCGAGGAAGGTCCGCCGGTGGTCAACGTCAACGGCCCGCGCTATGGCGCGATCTGGGGCGCCGACCGCCGCCTGCTCGGCCTCAACAACATCGAGTTGATCACCGACCGCGACCTTCAGGTCAATCTGCGCGAGATCAAGCAGGTCAAGAAGGATTGGCCCGACCGCGCCATCGTCGTCTCGCTGATGGTGCCATGCGTCGAGGAGGCCTGGAAGGCGATCCTGCCGGTGGTCGAGGAGACGGAGGCCGACGGCATCGAGCTCAATTTCGGCTGCCCGCACGGCATGCCCGAACGCGGCATGGGCGCGGCGGTCGGCCAGGTGCCGGAATACGTCGAGATGGTCACCCGCTGGTGCAAGAAGCACTCGAGGCTGCCTGTCATCGTCAAGCTGACCCCGAACATTACCGACGTACGCGTCCCGGCGCGTGCGGCACTAGCCGGCGGCGCCGATGCGGTCTCGCTGATCAACACCATCAATTCGATCACCCACCTGGACCTCGAGCGCATGGTGGCGTTCCCGATCGTCGGCAACGCCAGCACCCACGGCGGCTACTGCGGCTCGGCGGTCAAGCCGATCGCGCTGAACATGGTGGCCGAGATTGCACGCGATCGGCAGACCAGGGACCTGCCGATTTCCGGCATCGGCGGCATCGGCAACTGGCGCGACGCGGCCGAGTTCATCGCCCTCGGCGCCGGCTCGGTGCAGGTCTGTACGGCCGCCATGCTGCACGGCTTTCGCATCGTCGAGGAGATGAAGGACGGGCTGTCGCGCTGGATGGACGAGCAGGGCTACAAGACCATCGCCGGGTTCAGCGGCAAGGCGGTTGCGAACACCACCGACTGGAAATACCTGGACATGAACTACCAGGTCATCGCGCAGATCGACCAGGAGCAGTGCATCAAGTGCGGCAAATGCTATGTGGCGTGCGAGGACACCTCGCACCAGTCGATCGCCCAGTTGATCGATGCTGCCGGCGTGCGCACGTACGAAGTGATCGCGTCGGAGTGCGTCGGTTGCAACCTGTGCGAGATCACCTGCCCGGTGGAGGCATGCATCACGATGGTCCCGCAGGACAGCGGGAAGGCCTACATGAACTGGACGCAGGATCCGCGCAATCCCCGGCGCGCAGCGTAACCCTGGGGTCAGGTCCGCCGGACCTGACCCCGTACTTGACGCCAACACGACGGAGAAGCCCACTGTGCGACACGACATCTCAGGCAGCACCGAACTCTGGAACGAAGACCTCGCCCCCACCACCGCCGCGCAGCGCACCTGGCGCTGGTATCACTTCGCCGCGCTGTGGGTCGGCATGGTGATGTGCATCCCCGCGTATACCCTGTCGGCCAGCCTGATCGAAGGCGGCATGTCCGCCTACCAGGCCGTGCTGACGGTCTTTCTGGCCAACGCCATCGTGCTTTTTCCGATGCTGCTGATCGGCCACGCCGGCACCAAATACGGCATCCCGTACGCGGTGCTGGCGCGCGCCTCGTTCGGCACCACCGGCGCGCGGCTCCCGGCCCTGATGCGCGCGATCGTCGCCTGCGGCTGGTACGGCATCCAGACCTGGTTCGGCGGCAGCATGATCTACACGCTGCTCGGCGTGATGATCGGCCACGAGATCGGCGGCGGCAAGCTGCCCGGCCTCGGCATCAACGCCGCCCAGCTGGCGTGCTTCCTGGCCTTCTGGGCGATCCAGTTCTACTACATCGTGCACGGCATGGACTCGATCCGCAAGCTCGAAACCTACACCGCCCTGCTGAAGATCGTGATCTGCTTCGTGCTGCTTGGCTGGGTCTACAACCGCGCCGGCGGCTTCGGCCCGCTGCTCGACCAGCCCTCGCAGTTCGTCGAAGGCGGCAAGAAAGCCGGCCAGTTCTGGTCGGTCTTTTGGCCGTCGCTGACCGCGATGGTCGGCTTCTGGGCCACGCTGGCGCTCAACATCCCCGACTTCACGCGCTTCGCCAGGACCCAGCGCGACCAGATCCTGGGCCAGACGATCGGGCTGCCCGTGCCGATGGGCCTACTGGCGATGCTGGCGGTGATCGTCACCTCCGCCACCGTGGTCTTGTACGGCAAGGCGATCTGGGACCCGGTTGACCTGGCCAGCCGCATGACCGGCGCCGCCGTGCTGATCGCGCTGATCGTGCTGCTGATCGATACGGTCAGCGTCAACCTGGCGGCCAACCTGGTCGGCCCGGCCTATGACTTCTCGGCGCTGGCGCCAAAGCATATTACCTACCGCACCGGCGGCTATATCACGGCCGGCATCGCGCTGGCCATGATGCCGTGGAAGATCCTTGAAACGACCCAGGGCTACATCTTCACCTGGCTGATCGGCTACTCGGCCTTGCTTGGCCCGATCGCGGGCGTACTGATCATCGATTACTACTTCATCCGCAAGACCGAACTCAATATCGAGCACCTGTACCGCGACAACGGCATCTATTCGTACACCAACGGCTGGAACATCGCGGCCATCGTCGCCTTCGTGGCCGGCGTACTGCCGAATATCCCGGGCTTCCTGAATGCCGCGTTCCCGGCCTCGTTCCCCGATGTGGGCGAGGGCTTCAAGACCATTTACACCTACGCCTGGTTCGTCGGCGTGGTGATCTCCGCCATCGTCTACGGCTTGATGATGAAGGGGAAAGTGCTTCCCGCGATGGCCCCGGCCGTCAAAACTTGACACGTACCTGACAGGAGAAGTCCATGACTACGATTATCCGTGGCGGCACCAT
>JAQGKA010000312.1 GCA_028290355.1 Tardiphaga sp.
TGGCCGCGGTAATCTGCTTCAGTTCGGAGTACCGCTGGTTGTTGTAATTGCCCGCCGGCATCACCCAATCCTTCGGGTTCTGCTGCATCTTGATCAGTTCGTCATTGGCATTAGCCGCGCCTGCGGCAAAGGCCGCTATAGCGCCAAGACTGGTCGCGAATAGCACCTTGTGCATGTCGAATCCTCCCACGGTTTATTTTGTTGGTTTTTCACAGGCATTGCGATGGGCTCAAGACGCGGACGCCCAGCACCGACACTTACAATGGGATATGCTTCCGACAGCGTGTCACGGCTCCGGCGACGAAGGACATTGCCGTCAATTCACGTTACCGCAGCTTTCGAAGGACCTCGGCCATCCCAACGAACCGAAGGCCTGTTGAAGTCGAAAGCAACGAAATGCTAGTCCTGCCAATCGGGGCGTGCAACAGAAATCATATTGCTGAAAATGAGTTGATAAAACCGCAATTCATTCTGCCGCGTCGCCGTAAAACTGGAGTTCGGCTGAGATTTTAGAAATACGTCACGGATACTTACACATGACCCGACGGTTGATAGCTGCGGCTATTTCAATGGCTTTCGCTGCCGCCACTGTGCAAGCGCAACAAAACGATCCGTCACTATCGCTGAGCGAAATCGCGCCTGGGATTTTCGTTCATTTCGGCGCGACGGCGTTGATGACCAGCGACAATGAAGGCGGCATCGCCAATACCGGGTTCATCGTCGGGAACAATGCGGTAGCGGTGATCGACACCGGCGGCAGCGTGCGCGAAGGTCGGCGCCTGCTGGCTGCGATACGGAACCGCACCGACAAGCCGATTCGCTATGTCATCAATACACACGGGCATCCCGATCATATCTTCGGCAATGCAGCATTCGCGAGCGAGACGACCACCTTCGTCGGTCACAAGAATCTGCCGCAGGCGCTGGCGACGCGCGGGCCGTTCTATCTCGATGCGTTTCGCCGCCTGCTTGGGGACGAGTTGATCGCGGACGTCAGAATTATCGAACCAACACTGCCGGTCGATGGTGAGACGACGCTCGATCTCGGCGGCAGGACCCTGGCGTTGAAGGCGTGGCCGACAGCCCACAGCGACAGCGATCTGACGGTGCTGGACACGACGACCGGCACGCTGTTCGGCGGCGACCTGGTATTTTCAGGGCACATTCCAGTCATCGACGGCAGCATTCGCGGCTGGCTCGGCATCCTTGACCAACTGGCGGCACTCCCTGCGCAAACGGTGGTGCCAGGTCATGGACCGATCGCCACATGGCCGGGCGCACTGGCCGACCAGCGACGCTATCTGCAGACACTGGCAACGGACGTCCGTGCGCTAATCGCGCGCGGGGCTTCGCTCAAGGTTGCCGCCGACAGTGCCGGACAGTCGGAAAAGCCGCGATGGAGCCTGTTCGACGACTACAATGCACGCAACGCAACTGCAGCATATTCGGAAATTGAATGGGAATAGCAATCGCGCTCGAATAAGCTCTTAACTCGTTGCTTCGGTCGTTCAGGAGATCGCAGCTATGCTTGCTTTTAATCTTCTTCGTGCAGTGGCCTTCGTCATCGCGATTCCCGCTGGCTTGCAACTCGCCTTGGCAGCGGCCCCGGAGCCGTATGATCCCTGGCCCGGACTGGTTCAGGACATTTTTAACAGCCGCCCGATGCAGGACGGCGCCGGCATCATTGCCATCGAGATGCCGACCCGCGCCGAGGATGCCGCCATTGTCCCGGTGACACTGCGGACCACGCTTCCCCCTGGTGACAGCCGCCATGTCCGCGCGATTACGCTGGTTATCGACCAGAACCCGGCCCCGATGGCCGGCCGGTTCGAACTCGGCCCGAACTCGACCGTCTCGGAAATTTCCACCCGCGTACGGGTCAACAACTACACCGACGTGCATGCCGTCGCCGAGCTAAGCGACGGCCAGCTCTATATGACGAAGATCTACGTCAAGGCCTCCGGCGGTTGCTCCGCGCCGGCAGCAAAGAACGCGGAGGATGCCAAGGGCAAGCTTGGCCAGATCCGGTTTCGCCAGTTCGCGAAAAGCGGCGACAGCCCATCCAGCGGCACCCGCGAGGCGCAGGTCATGATCGGTCATCCGAATAATTCGGGCCTGCAGATGGATCAGATCACCCATCTCTATGTGCCGCCGTTTTTCGTCAACGAGTTGCGGGTGTGGCAGGACGACAGCCTGGTGCTGGCCTTGGAAGGCGGAATTTCGATTTCAGAAGACCCGAATATCCGCTTCACCTATGTGCCGCAGGGCGGCAAACGGTTTCGCGTTGAGGCCAAGGACACCGAAGGCCACATTTTCCAGGGCGAGTGGAAGGCTGAGACGTCGGGAATGTAAACGCCGGTGGCAGCAGTCTCAGAAGCACCGCACCTCGGCTTCCGCCTGAGCCCGCCGAAGATCGTTGAGTGCACTCGTGGCTTGTTCGGAAGTCCGGAACTGGCCGCCAAGATTGCCCTGCACCTGCGCCATGCTGAGCACCGTCTCGGCGGTGACATAGCGGTCATAGGGCAAAAGCGACGCCACCACATCGACCGAGCAGGAGCACTGATCGAGCGATTGCCGGGTTTCGCCATTGGCTTTCATGCAGCCGAACACATAATCGGAACGAACCGCGGTCGGGTAGTCGTTGAAATCGGCCGCGCCAGTGGGCATAGCGGGGGCGCAAGTCAGCACCAGCAGGGACAACAAAAGCTGCCGTGATTTCACAAGCGTCCCCTCGTTCTTCCCGCCGATGTCTGACGAACCACTCGTATTCTACAAGAAATAGCAAGGCTGAAAAGCGGCATGACTCGCTGCAATGCAATACACGCACCGCTGGCACCATCAGCAATCATCATGATAGCAATTCGAACACCACTCATCAGGGGAGACACCGGCCGTGCGCATCCTTATCCTCATAGCCGCTATCCTCTCCGCTGGATCCAGCCCATTGGCTGCACAGGGCAAAGGCATCCGGCTCTGGAACCTGACCACGGAAACCATTTCCAGTTTTCAACTGTCAGCAGCAGGACAGAACAGCTGGGGTCCCAACCAGACCCTGAACGACAAGGACAAGGAAGTCGATCACGACGAGCGCCTGCGCATCACCGATATCACACCCGGACGCTACGACGCCAAGGTCGGTTATCGGGACGCACGAACCTGCATGGTGCGGGACATCGAGATCAAGGCCGGCGGAGTGTTTTCGATCGCCGACAAGGATCTGAAGGACTGCACCAAATAATGCTATCCGGCCTTCGTCATGCCGGCTGCATTGGCCTTGTCGTTGGTGTGCGGGTATTCGCAACGCCAGCGCACGGCCTGCCACTTCGGGTGCTCGCCGACCCATTGGGCGATGTAGGGCTGGGCGCCCATGGTGCATTGCTGCAACGATACGGACGATGAAAAGGCCAGATGGGTTTCTTCGCAGGTGGTCGGCGACAGCACGGCGCAGACCGTCACGATCAGCTCAATAGGACTCATGCCACGGATCCTCTTGCTCGGATGGCAGGATAACATAGCCAGAGACGGATGCGCAGCGTCGAAGTTTCAGGATAGCGCAAAAACTCGTGGCGCCGGATACCGTTGGGCATGTAAATACCGGCTTAGAAATTGATGCCGTAGATCAGCCGGGCCTGGTGGCGTTCGAACCCGACAAGATTGAGCGCGCCTGTCGATCCCGCCGCGTGTCCCCACGCCTGCATGCTCCATGCGGCCGTCAGCCGCGATCGCTCCGAGAGCTTGAAATAGGCCGTCGGCCCCACGAACAGCGCGTCACCGGCAAACTCCTGCAGGCCGATGCCCTCATAGGCCCGCAGATAGCGCGCCTCGCCGCCGAGATAGAGGCCCGGCCGGATTTGCGCCATTAGCGCCGCCGCCACGCCGACCGTCGCCTCCCGTTCCACGGCATCGGTTCCGACCAGCCGCGTCCATTCCGGCTGGTACAGCAGGTTGACCGCCGCGACGAGGTAGTCCGGTATCAATTCGCGATCGAAGGCCAATGTGAATTCGGTGCCGTAAGAGCGCGCAGGCAGGCCCCTACCCTGATCAATGCGGTTTGCATTGGTCTCCACCGCGAACGTCAGACCGAACGGCGCATGATTGCGATCGAGAAACCTGTAGCGCAGATCGACCGAGAGGCCTTGCCAGCCAAGCTGTCGGCGATCTTCGAAGCCGGCAACGCCGCTGATGTAGTGGGAAGCAAAGCTGCTGCCCAGTTCAACCCTAAAGTCTTTAGCCGGCACGAACTCCAGCTCGAGTTCTTGTGTCAGAGCATGGTAGCTTCCGCCGCTTCTGGAGAAGCGTCCGGTGGTCTGGCTCTGGAATTCGCGCTCGCCGACATTGCCGACATCGGATCCGATCATGAAGCCGAACAGATGCTCGGTATCGATTTCGTCGGCTTGACCACACGCTGGCACCAGCGCCAGCATCGGGATCGCAGCGCAACAGATCCTCGCACGAACAGGCATTGAATTTCCACTGTGATCATCGCGACGCGGCCGAACGGCGAAACCATATCATGGAAAGAATCGGATAATGGCAACCCGATGGAACGCCCACCGCAAAAACGTCGGCAACCGGACATCCAATGCGGGCGTCGAGCCAGAAACAACCAACTCCCTCAATGCTATTCCCGGCTAATGTCCCGCCATGTGCCGGCTAATTTCGGTGAGATCTGCCCGCGTCCTTGCGGAACGCGGCGCGGTTCAGCCACCAGCCGTGGCGAACGGCGCGCGATCGAATTCGCGGAATGCGATGTTGTCCGCCACGCTCATGGCGCCAATGCAGGCGTTCTTCAGCGGCTCCTCCGGCAGCAGCGGCATCTTGTGGCGCCGCATCTCCTCGCGGGTCGCATTGTAGGCGTCGCCGGCGACGCGCATCTCGCCGCTGGCCGCTGGCCGCTTCGCGCTGCCCGGCCAGCATTTCCACCAGCTGCCGCTGGCCGGTTCCGGGTGCCATGATTCCGCCGCAAGACCTGAAAATTCGGTGCGGGTTTGCTCCAACGAAAACGAGGCGCCTGCAGGCGCCTCGTTCGGGTTCGGTACTGAGGTTATTTGGCCGCGCTGGCGTCGAACAGGTTCCAGCGGCCGCCACGAGCTTCGATCACGTAGATCGGCTTGATGGAGTCGCCGTTGTCGCCGAAGGTGATCTTGCCTTCGATGGTCGGCAGATCCTTTTGGGCACGAAGCTGATCGCGGATCGCGCTGCGCTCGTCAGCGACCTTGGCGGGATTTCCCGTTACTTTGCCCTTCTTCATGGCTTCGGCATACATGTAGACGATGTCATAGGACGACGCGTCGCTCTGGTTCGGCACCTTGCGGCTGATACCCGCCTTCGTCGCGCGCTCGGAGAAGTCCTTGACGAACTTGCGGGTGGCGTCGTTGAGCTCGTCGTAGAACGACGTCCCGATCAGCGTGCCTTCGCCGGCATCGCCGAAGCGCGCGGGCAGATCGGGATCGGCCACGGTGGTGCCGGCGATCAGACGTCCGGTGACGCCCTGGCGCTTCATCTCCTTGGCGAGATTGATCATCGCTTCGGGCGGTGCGCCGAAGCCGATCACGTCGGCCTTCATCTGCGCCAGCTGCGACACCTGCGGCGACAGGTCGAACGCCTTGTACTGGAAGTCGACCGAGCCCTTCAGCGGGATCTTCGCTTCCGTGAACAGCCCCGGCAGCACGGCGGTGCCTACCGACTTGGAGACGGCGTCGTCGGTGGCGTAGGCGATCGCGGCCGATTCCGTCGGCTGCTTCTTGGCGATCATCGCCTTGAGGACCGTGCCGATCACCAGGCCTTCATCGACGGTATTGCGGAAGGCGAATTTGAACGGCGCGGCAATGCCGGGGGCCGAGGACGACATCGACATCTGCACGATGCCGAGGCGCTCGCCGGTGGCGAAGGCGACCCGCGCTTCGCTGGAGCTGAAGGGACCGACCACGGCGAGCGCATTGTTGTCCTGGGCGAACTGCTGCACCGCCAGAACCGACTGCTTCGGATCGCCGGCACTGTCGAATTTCACAACCTTGAGCTTGGAGCCATTGACGCCGCCGGCCGCATTGATCTCATCCACCGCCATATCGACGGCGATCTCGTTGGTGGTGGC
Source organism: Tardiphaga sp. (assembly GCA_028290355.1). Lineage (GTDB taxonomy): Bacteria > Pseudomonadota > Alphaproteobacteria > Rhizobiales > Xanthobacteraceae > Tardiphaga. Next base: position 6,095 of record JAQGKA010000312.1, read on the forward strand.
GAGGCTGACGAACGGGCCGGTCTTGGCCATGGTGAAGCCGATGACGAGATCTTCGGCGTGAACGTGGGCGGTGGTGCCCAGCATCAGGGTGGCCACGGCAATCAGGACTTTACGATTCATGGTCGCTCTCTTTCGGTTGGAGGTGACGTCGGATGGGGATTCATCCGGATATTTTTTCCGGGGTTGCGCCGCCCAGATAGGCTTCCTGCAGCCGCGGATCCTGCGCGAGTTTTGCGGGCTCGCCGTCGAGGACCACGCGACCGAGTTCGAGCACCACCGCGTGATGCGCCACGGACAGCGCCTTGCCGGTGTTCTGCTCGATCAGCAGAATGGTCAGACCGTCGCGGTTGAATTCCTTGATCAGATCGAACAGCCGGCTGATGAACAGCGGCGACAGGCCGAGCGATGGCTCGTCCATCATCATCAGCCTTGGCCGCGCCAGCATCGCCCGGCCCACCGCCAGCATTTGCTGCTCGCCGCCGGACAGGCATGAAGCGAGATGATCCTTGCGATTTGCCAGATTTGGAAACCGATCGTAGATCGCCTCGATCTCGCGCCGGACGACCTTGGTATCCTTGCGCAGATGCGCGCCGATCAGCAGGTTTTCCTCGATCGTCATCGAGATCAGGATCTGGCGGCCTTCCGGCACCAGCACGATGCCGCCGCCGACGCGGCGATGCATGGGCCGCTGCGTCACCGGCTCGCCGGCGAAATAGATGTCGCCCCCGGACGATTTCACAGCGCCGAGCACGGTCAGCAGCAACGTGCTCTTGCCGGCGCCATTGGCGCCGAGCACGGCGACGATCTGGCCCTGCTCCACCCGGATGGTGACGTCACGCAATGCGGCGACGCGGCCATAGGAGACCGACAGATTGGCCACTTCAAGCAACGGAGCGCTCATGCGGCTTCCTCCGTTCCCAGATAGGCTTCGCGAACTTTTGCGTCGGTCTGCACTTCCGCAAAGCTGCCTTCGGCGATTTTCTCACCGAAATTCAGCACGACGAC
>JAQGKA010000362.1 GCA_028290355.1 Tardiphaga sp.
ACCGTGAATTCGCGCTCGCCTCGGCCTCGTTGCGGCAGGCGTTGCAGGACATGCCGGAACTGACGGAGGTGTCCAAGCACATCATGTTCGAGGAGACCAGTCAGGGTCTCAATCTCGAAATCGTCGACCAGGAGGGCCGCTCGATGTTCGCCGACGGCTCCAAGGAGCCCTACGACCGCACGCGCCGGCTGATCCAGAAACTCGCGGCCCCGCTCAAGGCGACGCCGCTCAGGGTTTCCATCATCGGCCATACGGCGGCCGGCTTCGTGCCGGCGCGAAGCGACTACGGTGCGTTCGATCTATCGGCTGACCGCGCCAACGTGGTGCGCCAGATCCTCGAGCGCGAAGGGCTGCCGCCGTCCCACATCTTTGCGGTCTCCGGCAAGGCCGATAGCCAGCCGCTGTTTCCCGACGATCCGACGCTGCCGGCAAACCGTCGCGTGACCATCATGTTGATGCGCGAAAATCCGCCGCTTCCCCCGGGCCTGAAGCCCTAGCGGCGACTACTATATTACCATCTCGAAATCATGGCGGGACCTGCTTTGTCAGCGGTCCCGCACGCCCGGCGGTGCTATGGTTGGCCGATTGACAGGCAACGCGGAAGCGTCGATAGCCGCCCGGATCCAATCAACCGTGAGAGCGTTTTTCCTCCGTCATGACTGTCAGCGTCACATCCGCCGAAGCCCATGAGGCGCCGGCCACCTCAGGCTTTTGGGCGCTGACGCTGGGAAGCATCGGCGTGGTGTTCGGCGATATCGGAACCTCGCCGCTGTATGCATTCCGCGAAGCGGTGGCGGGCGCGACCCACGGCCAGCCGGTTACCCGCGTCATCGTGCTCGGCGTGCTCAGCCTGATCCTGTGGGCGCTTTTCATCGTCGTCACCGCAAAATACGTGCTGCTGCTGCTGCGCGCCGACAATAATGGCGAGGGCGGCACGCTGTCTTTGATGGCGTTGGGTCAGCGGGCGCTCGGCCGCAGAAGCTGGCCGCTGCTGGCGCTGGGCGTCCTCGGCGCCTCGATGTTCATCGGCGACTCCATGATCACGCCGGCGATTTCGGTCTTGTCCGCGGTCGAGGGCCTCAAGCTTGCCGCACCCGCGCTCGAGCACTATGTCGTGCCGCTCACCGTCCTTATTCTCGTCGTGCTGTTTTCCGTGCAGCGTATTGGAACGGCAAAGGTCGCGACAGCCTTTGGCCCGGTGATGATCGTCTGGTTCACCGTGCTGGCGCTGATGGGCCTGTATCACATCAGCGATGAGCCCTCGGTCATCGCCGCAATCAACCCGTACTACGCGATTCAATTTCTATTTTCCCACGGCACCATCGGCCTCGTCACGCTCGGCGCGGTCTTCTTGGCGGTGACGGGCGGTGAAGCGCTCTATGCTGATCTCGGCCATTTCGGCCGCAAGCCGATTCAGTCCGGCTGGTTCTTTTTTGTGTTGCCGGCGCTGCTGATCAATTATTTCGGCCAGGGCGCGCTGGTGTTGTCGAATCCCGCTGCGATCGAGAACCCGTTTTATCTGATGGCCCCGCAGTCGATGCTGGTGCCGCTGATCGTGCTGGCGACGGCGGCGACGGTGATTGCGAGCCAGGCCGTGATAACCGGAGCTTATTCGCTGGTGCGTCAGGCCGTGCAGCTCGGCCTGCTGCCGCGCTTCGAGGTCCGCTACACTTCGGAGACCCACGCAGGACAGATCTATCTGCCCCGGGTCAACCGTTTGCTGCTGATCGGCGTGCTGCTGCTGGTGCTGCTGTTCCGTACCTCCAGCGGACTGGCATCGGCCTACGGCATTGCGGTTTCCACCACCATGGTTGCCGATGGAATCATGGGCTTTGTCGTGATCTGGAAATTGTGGAACTGGAAGGCGGCGACGGCCCTGGCAGTGATCGTGCCTTTCGTTGTCGTCGATATGACCTTTCTCAGCGCCAATCTCCTGAAGCTGCTTGAAGGCGCCTGGGTGCCGCTGCTGTTCGGCCTGACCATGGCGGTGGTGATCTGGACCTGGCGCCGCGGCGCCGCGATCCTGATCAGCAAGACCCGGCGCACCGAGGTGCCGCTGAAGGATCTGATCAAGAGCCTGGAAAAGCGGCCGCCGCATATCGTCAAAGGGACCGCAGTGTTTCTGACCAGCGATCCCGACTTCGTGCCAACCGCGATGCTGCATAATCTGAAGCACAACAAGGTGCTGCACGAGCACAATGTGATCCTGACCATCGAGACCGCTCAGACCCCGCGCGTCGATCCCAGCGAGCGGGTGCGGATGGAAAACATCAGCGACAAGTTCTCCACCGTGCGGCTGCGGTTCGGCTTCATGGAATCGCCGAACGTCCCCAAGGCCCTCGTCATCGCGCGAAAGCTTGGCTGGCAGTTCGACATCATGGCGACGTCGTTCTTCGTCTCGCGCCGCTCGCTGAAGCCGTCGGCACAGTCCGGGATGCCGTTGTGGCAGGACCACCTGTTCATCGCGCTCAGCCGGTCGGCGAACGACGCCACGGATTATTTTCAGATCCCGACCGGCCGCGTTGTCGAGGTGGGTACTCAGGTCACGATTTGACGTTTTCGGATTTTTTGCATAGCTGAAGGTCAAAATCGCGGTATGCTCTGCGTCTGGCGCAGGGCTATAAGCCGCCTCGCTTTGCCATTGTGCAGTAAGCCATTTCGAGGCCCATCCTATGACCAGCGAGAGTGCAGTCCCCACGGCGGAAACGCCGGTGGCCACAGGACATGGCGACACCCATTCCACCGCAGGCTTCAAATCGCTGATGCTGGGCAGCATTGGCGTGGTCTATGGCGATATCGGCACCAGCCCGCTCTACGCGCTCCGGGAGGCCCTGATCGCTGCCGGCGGGCACACCGCGACCGGCGTCAGCCATGAGGCCGTGCTGGGGGTGCTGTCGCTGATCCTGTGGGCGCTGGTGATTGTGGTGACCCTGAAATACGTCCTGATCCTGCTTCGCGCCGACAATAACGGCGAGGGCGGGACTTTGGCGCTGATGGCGCTGGCGGCGCGCGCGGTCGGGTCCGGCAGCACCGTCATCGTCCTGCTCGGGATCATCAGCGGCGCGCTGTTCTACGGTGACGCGGTGATCACGCCGGCGCTGTCGGTGCTGTCGGCCATCGAAGGCATCAAGCTCGTTACCTCGGCGTTCGATCCCTATGTGGTGCCGCTGACCCTCATCATTCTGCTGGTGCTGTTCGCGGTGCAGTCGCGCGGCACGGCGCGGGTCGCGGCGTTCTTCGGGCCGGTGATGTGCGTGTGGTTTGCCGTGATCGCCATCGCGGCGATCCCGCCGATCATGCGCCACCCCGAAGTGCTGTTCGCCCTCAATCCGGTGCATGCGGTCTCGTTCATGCTTCACCACGGCATCATCGGCTTTGTCACGCTGGGCGCCGTGTTCCTCGCGGTCACCGGCGCCGAGGCGCTGTATGCCGACCTCGGCCATTTCGGCAAGCGACCGATCCAGACCGCGTGGCTGTACATCGTGCTGCCGTCGCTGGCACTGAACTATCTCGGGCAGGGTGCGCTGGTGATCGGCGATCCCACCGCGCTGGAAAATCCCTTCTTCCTGATGTTTCCGGATTGGGCCCTGTTGCCGATGGTCTGCCTCGCCACCGTCGCGACGGTGATCGCCAGCCAGGCGGTCATCACTGGCGCCTATTCGCTGACTCGGCAGGCGATCCAGCTCGGCCTGCTGCCGCGGTTCGAAATCCGCCACACTTCGGAGGCGCATTCCGGCCAGATCTATATTCCGCGCGTCAACATGCTGCTGCTGGTCAGCGTCGTGCTGCTGGTGCTGCTGTTTAAATCATCGAGCGCACTGGCATCGGCCTATGGCATCTCGGTGACCGGCACGATGGTGGTCACGGCGATGATGGGATTCGTGGTGATCTGGCGGGTCTGGAAATGGTCGCCGTTCGCGGCGGCGGCGCTCATCGTGCCGTTCCTGCTGCTCGATCTCACCTTCCTCGCCGCGAACCTTCTAAAGGTGTTTGAGGGCGGCTGGGTGCCGCTGGCGCTCGGCGGCGTGGTGATCCTGCTGATGTATACGTGGCGTCGCGGCAGCCGGCTGCTGTTCGAGAAATCCCGCAAGCTGGAGTTTCCGCTCAAGGATCTCGTCGCGATGCTGGAGAAGCGTCCGCCGCAACGCGTGTCAGGCACCGCGGTGTTCCTCACCAGCGATCCCGAGAGCGCGCCGACCGCGCTGA
>JAQGKA010000049.1 GCA_028290355.1 Tardiphaga sp.
TGTCGCGGATCGAGACGCTTCTGACCGTGTCAGCCTGACCGAGCGCGAAGCCGCCGAACATGTAGGGCAGAAAGCTGCCGAAGGCATAGCCGGCGCGCGCGCGAAACGTCGCCATATCGCTGATGTCGATCGAACTGCTGGCCGAAGACGTAACCGAATGGTAGTTGCCGTCCGACAGCAGGTTGAAGCGGGCCATGGATCCTGTCGAAGCGCCGCCGAACTTGGCGTGCAGATAGCTCATTTCGACGCCGATGACGACGTCGTCCCATTGCGAGTTGTAACCCGCGAAGCCGCCGTAGCCGCTGCCGTGCTGGGACTGCTTGGTGAAGCTGAGCGGCCACTGCGACACGCCCATCTCGCTCTCGATCAATGTGTTGGCGAGCAGGCCGGCCGTCATGGCCGAATTCGAGCCGGTGAATTTCTCATCTGATGTGCCGTAACCGCCCTGGGCGCCGATGTAGAAGCCCTGCCAGTTCGTTTGTGAAGAACTCAGCCCTTCCGGAAAGGAGCCGCGGAGTACCGGGAGGTCCGGCATGTCGGCGGCCAGCGCACCCTGCGCCGCGCCGAGCATCATCGCCGCCGCCATCAAAAACTTACGCATCACGACAATCCTTCAACTCACTGACTGCCATGATCATCTCGCGTTAACCTTAACCAATGGTTGCTGCGATACCTCCCGCGCAAAACAAAACGGCGCGGGAATATCCCGCGCCGTTAAGAAGTATTAAGTTAGTTGCGACGATCAGCCCTTGCGGATCAGCGGCGGCGGCGGCGCATAGGCCGGCGGGCTGTCGAGGTTCCAGCGCACGCCGAGCTTCAGGTCGTGCGAGGTGATCTCCTTGAACTGCATCGGAACACCGCGCGTGAAGCCGGTGTAATCAGACACGGGTCCGGTCGTTCCATCCCCGAGGTTCATGTAGCTGTAGCCGAATTCGACGGTCGTCGCCGGATTGACCTTGTAAGCCAGACCGGTGTGCAGCGCCCACGCGAAGTTCCACTTCGACGCCGCCGGCGCACCGGCATAGCTCGGGAAGGTGCCGAAGCCGGCACCGTTGTTGTTGGTCGAACCGTTGTCGGTGTAGTTCGCAATGTTGACCCGCGCCATGCCGACGCCGGCGCCGACGAACGGCGTCACGCACCACCAGGTGCCCAGATCGACATAGCCATTCGCCATGACGACCCACTCGGACTTGGTAGCATTGTAGTTGTTGACGCCGTTTCCGACGATGCCACCGCCGGCAGGAAAGGTTACCCGATCGGTGCCCTTGAAGTTGGAGTTGCCGCGATACTGCCCGGTGATATCGCCACGCAGCCAGTTGTTGAACTGATAACCGACGCCGAGCTGATAGATGCCGGCGGTGTCGAATGCGGTGGTCTCCTGAAGCGACAGGAGCGCCGCATTCCGGTTATCGCCCATGGCGATGTTCTTCACCTTCTGATTGCTGAAGCCGATGTCGCCGCGCAGATACCAGCCACCGAACTCTTCCACCGGCGGCGGTGCATACATCATCGGCGGCGGCGCGATAGGCATGTCGGCGGCGAAGGCGGCCGACATGGAGATCACGGTAGCCGCTCCGGCGGCTGCAATAAATTTAACGCTACGCATTGGCTTCGTCCTTTTGGCCAGAGAGGCGACTACGGAGGCCTCACACTCGGAAACTCATGGACGAAGATGCCATTAAATTCTTAAGCGCCACTTAACCCTAACAATTAAGGTTGACAATGAGTGACGAATTGCGTTGCGGCCGACGACTGCGCCGCAAGCACGCCACAGATACTAACAATGTATTGATCTAAAGTGCGCTGCGGAGTTCCGCACCCTCTCCACAAGGATTCCTCATCCTGAGGAGCGGTCGTCTTCGACCGCATCTCCTGCGAATGGCGTAGCCATTCGCCCGGGATGGGCGACAAACGCTCCATGGTTCGAGACGCGCGCTAAGAAGCGCGCTCCTCACCATGAGGACGGTGAGGAGCCTCAATCCAAAAAACTTTAGTTTGCGCTTTTCGGCATCTTCGGCAGGAATATCGCCAGCAGTCCGATCGCCGGCAGCAGGGCGCAGGCCCGATACACGAATTCGATGCCCATATGGTCGGCGACCTCGCCCAGCAGCGCCGCGCCGATGCCGCCGGCGCCGAACGCGAAGCCGAAGAACAGGCCGGAGATCATGCCGAAGCGATGCGGCACCAGTTCCTGGGCGTAGACCAGGATCGCCGGCATCGCCGACGAGAGAATGAAGCCGATGATGACGCTAAGCACCGCCGTCCCCATCAGGCCGGCGAAGGGCAGCAGCAGCGTAAACGGCAACACGCCGAGGATCGAGAACCAGATCACATAGCGGCGGCCGATGCGGTCGCCGATCGGGCCGCCGAAGAACGTGCCCACCGCATTGGCGCCGAGGAACACGAACAGATACAGCTGCGCACCCTGCGTCGAAACGCCGAACTTATGCATCAGGTAGAATGTGTAGTAGCTGGTCAGGCTCGACAGATAGATGAACTTCGAGAACACCAGCACGATCAGGATGCCGATCGCAAACGCCACGCGCCGCGGCGTCGGCGCATCCGCGTGCCGCGCGACCGAAACGCTGCTGTGCGGCACGATCCGCGGCTTGTACCAGCGCCCGATCTGCCACAGCAGCACGATGGCGACGAAGGCGATCGACGAGAACCAGGCGATGCTGGGCTGGCCGAACGGCACCACGATCAGCGCCGCCAGTACCGGACCCAGCGCCGATCCGGCATTGCCGCCGACCTGGAACACCGATTGCGCGAGGCCATAGCGGCCGCCGGAGGCCAGCCGCGCGATCCGCGCAGATTCCGGATGAAACACCGCCGACCCCAATCCAACCAGGGCCGCGGCGACCAGGATCACGGCATAGACATGGGCGATGCTGAGCAGCAGCAGGCCGCAGAACGTAAAGCCCATGCCTATCGCCAGCGAGAACGGCAGCGGTTTCCTGTCGGTGAAGTGGCCGACCACCGGCTGCAGCAGCGAGGCGGTGATCTGGAACGCCAGGGTGATCAGGCCGATCTGCGCGAAATCGAGCGCGTAGTTCTCCTTCAGGATCGGATAGACCGAAGGGATCAGCGACTGCATGGTGTCGTTGAGGAAATGCGACAGGCTGATGCCGCCGAGCACGACATAGGCAGGCCCGGTCAGCGCAGGCGCAGCTGCCCCTTCCGGCCCAATGACCGGCGCAACCCGCGTCTCCTCGGTGACAACAACAGGCTTGTTCACGACGGCATCCCCGACAGGGCGGTGGACGCCCCTCCTACGACGCCCGGCGTTGACCGACCACCGTTAATAGCTGATGGCTGCGATGCGCCGGCTTGGCCTTACGCAGCGGCGGCGGCGTGGCCGAGTGCTGAGACGATGGTGTCCACCACCTCCTCGACCATGATGCGGTCGTCGCCCTCGCCCATCACGCGGATCACCGGCTCGGTGCCCGACGAGCGCACCAGCAGCCGGCCATGGCCGTTAAGCCGGAGTTCGGCGGCGGCGATGGTGGACTTGACCTCGTCGTCGTCGAGCGGCTTGCCGCTGCGATAGCGCACGTTCTTCAAGATCTGCGGCAGCGGATCGAACAGATGACAGACCTCTGACACCGGACGCCCCAGCTTCTTCACCACCGCCAGCACCTGCAGTGCAGCAACGAAACCGTCGCCGGTGGTCGCATAGTCGGACAGGATGATGTGGCCGGACGGCTCGCCGCCGACATTGTAGCCCTGCTTCAGCATCTGTTCGAGCACGTAGCGGTCGCCGACCGCGGTGCGGACAAGTTCGATGCCCTGCGCATTGAGGAAACGCTCGAGGCCGAGGTTCGACATCACGGTGGAGACGATGCCGGGCTTCGACAGCCGGCCGTCTTCCTTCCAGCTTTGCGCGATCACCGCGAGCAACTGGTCGCCATCGACGAGATGGCCGCGCTCGTCGATGATGATGACGCGATCGGCGTCGCCGTCCAGCGCGATGCCGATGTCGGCGCGCATCTCGCGCACCTTGCGGCTCAGCGCTTCCGGCGAAGTGGAGCCGCATTCCTTGTTGATGTTAAAACCATCGGGCTCCACGCCGATCGAAATCACGTCGGCGCCTAGTTCCCACAGCGCTTCCGGCACCACCCTGTAGGCGGCGCCATGGGCGCAATCGACCACCACGCGCAGGCCGTCGAGGCTGAGATCGCGCGGCAGCGTGCGCTTGGCGAATTCGATGTAGCGGTCATGCACGCCGTCGATGCGGCGGGCGCGGCCGAGGCTGGCGCTTTGCGCGAGCTTCTTGTCGAGATTGTCGTCGAGCAATTCCTCGATTCTCTTCTCGACATCGTCGGACAGCTTGAAGCCGAGCGGGCCGAACAGCTTGATGCCGTTGTCCTCGAACAGATTGTGCGACGCGGAGATCATCACGCCCAGATCGGCGCGCATCGACTTGGTCAGCATCGCCACCGCCGGCGTCGGCATCGGGCCGACCAGCAGCACGTCCATGCCCACCGAGGTGAAGCCCGCCACCATGGCGTTCTCGATCATGTAGCCGGACAGCCGTGTGTCCTTGCCGATCACGACGCGATGACGATGTTCGCCGCGCTGAAACACCAGCCCAGCGGCCTGCCCGACCTTCAAAGCCAGTTCCGGCGTGATCAAGCCATTGGCGCGGCCACGAATGCCGTCGGTCCCGAAATATT
>JAQGKA010000097.1 GCA_028290355.1 Tardiphaga sp.
GCAACGTCCCTGACATCATCGAGGCGGTGAAGCGCGGCGTGATGCTGGCCGGCGCGATGCCGATGGTGTTTCCGACCATCTCCATCCATGAGAGCTTTGCCCATCCTACGTCAATGTTCCTGCGCAACCTGATGGCGATGGACACGGAGGAGATGATCCGCGCCCAGCCGATGGACGCCATCGGGGTGATCGGCGGCTGCGACAAGACCCTGCCCGCGCAGATCATGGCCGCGGCATCGGTGGATCTGCCAACAGTAGTGATCCCCGTCGGCCCCATGGTGGTCGGCCATCACAAGGGCGAAGTGCTCGGCGCCTGTACCGATTGCCGGCGGATGTGGGGCAAATTCCGCGCCGGGGAAATCGACCAGCAGGAGATCGACGCCGTCAACGCGCGCCTCGCACCGTCGGTGGGCACCTGCATGGTGATGGGCACCGCCTCGACCATGGCCTGCATCACCGAAGCTATGGGCCTGTCGCTGCCGATGAGCGCGACGATTCCCGCGCCCCATGCCGAACGCTTTCGCTCCGCGGAAGCCAGCGGCAAGGTCGCCGCCGAAATGGCGAAGAACAAGGGGCCTCGCCCAAGCGAATTTCTGACGCCGGCCTCGTTCCGCAATGCCCAGGTGGTGCTGCAGGCGATCGGCGGCTCGACCAATGGCCTGATCCATCTCACCGCGATGGCCAATCGCTCCACCCACCGGATCGATCTCGCCGCCTTCGACGAGCTCAGCCGCGAGGTGCCGGTGCTGATCGATCTGAAACCCTCCGGCGATCACTACATGGAACACTTTCATCACGCCGGCGGCGTGCCGAAGCTGATGGCGCAACTCGGCGATCTCATCGATCTCGATGCCAGGACCGTCACTGGCGTGACCTTGCGCGATGTCGTTGCATCAGCCGAAGATGTGCCGGGGCAGGACGTCATCCGCCCGCGCAGCAGCCCGATCAAGCCGGAAGGCGCGATGGCGGTGCTGCATGGTAATCTCGCGCCGCGTGGCGCGGTCATCAAGCATTCCGCGGCGAGCCCCAAACTTTTGCAGCACACAGGCCGCGCGGTGGTGTTCGAGTCCGTCGAGGATATGACGCTGCGCTGCGACGATCCCGATCTGGATGTCAAAGCCGATGACGTGCTGGTGCTGCGCAATGCTGGTCCGAAGGGCGCGCCGGGCATGCCGGAAGCCGGCTATCTGCCGATCCCGATGAAGCTGGCGCGCGCGGGCGTCAAGGACATGGTGCGGATCTCCGACGCGCGCATGAGCGGCACCGCCTTCGGCACCATCGTGCTGCACATCACGCCGGAAAGCGCCGTCGGCGGTCCGCTGGCGCTGGTCAGGAATGGCGACATGATCCGGCTCGATGTGGCGAAGCGCAGCATCGATCTTCTGATCGACGACGCCGAATTCGCCAAGCGTCAGGCCGCGCTGGCGCCGGCCACCACGCCGGGCTGGGCAAAGCGCGGCTACGCCCATCTGTTTCACGAAACCATCCTGCAGGCCGACGAAGGCTGCGATTTCGATTTCATGACGGAGAAGGGGACGGGCGCGGCTTAGGCCACACTCACAGCTGCCGTCATCCTGAGGTGCGAGCCACTGGCGAGCCTCGAAGGATGCGGCCACGGGCGCTTTCGACCCATCCTTCGAGGCCGTCGCAAGTGCGACGGCACCTCAGGATGACGACGATGTGTGTGGCTTGCTACCAACTAGACCGCCGCTTCAAACTCCTGCCGCACCGCCGCGATGTCCGGCAGCGTCGGCAGGCCCGCTTCGTTGCCGAGGCGCTGGATCTTGTAGGTGGAAGCGGCGCGGGCGAAGGCAAAATGCTCGTGCCAGCTCTGGCCGGGATTGGCGAGATACGAATAGACATAGGCGCCGTGAAACACGTCGCCGGCGCCGTTGGTATCGAGCACACGCTCGCGCGGAATCGGCAGTGCTGGCAATGTGTGGATCGCGCCGGTCTCGTCGTACCAGAGCAGGCCGCGTTCGCCCAGCGTGACGCCGCCGACCCGGCAGCCGCGGCTCTTGAGATAGTCCAGCATCTTCTCGGGCGTCAGGTCCATCTGCTCGCAGAGCCGTTCAGCGACGATGGCGACGTCGATGAATTCCAGCAGCTCATGGGTATTGGCGCGCAATCCTCCGCCATCGAGTGAGGTGAGGATGCCGGACTCACGGCACAGCTTTGCGTAGTGGATCGCGGCGTCGGGCTGATGGCCATCGACATGCAGCGCGCGGCAGTTGCCGAGGTTGAGCAGCGGGAATGGATGGATATGCTCGTCGTCGCGGCAGCGCACGATGGCGCGCTTGCCGTCCTTCGGCATGATGAAGGAGAGTGAGGAGGTGGCGACCTTGCGTGGATGAATCGAGATCGCGTACTTCGCGCTCATGTCCTGAAACATCCGGCCGAGCCAGTCATTGGCGACGGTAGCGATCAGGTCGGGCACGATGCCGAGCTTGGCGCAGCAGAACGCCGCCGTCACCGCGTTGCCGCCGAACGATACCGCATAGGCCGACGCCACATGCTTCTCGTCGCCGGTCGGCATGTGGTCGGTGATGAAGGTGACGTCGATATAGGTCTGTCCGATGAAGAGAGCCTGCATGAAGATGTCCGTCGTCTGCTGATGGGTGCCCAAATTCGGCGTCACGGTGGTGTCACTATACATTAGCACCGCTTATCGTCTGCCCTTCGCTAAAATTATTCGCAGCGCCTGCGGCTGAATTGCTTGAGATAAGGGCACGCCGGGTCTACCACCGTAACCCACGGTCGCCGCAATCGCGCCCCACGATAGGCGCCGGCCAGGCAATTGGAGAACGCGGCGATGACGCCGGAGGCCGATCGGGTGCTGGAAAAACGCCAGAACGAGATCTTCCCGATCGGCGTGGAAAAGGTGCGGGCGGCAAAGACCACGCGCGGGCTGTTTCCATGATCACGGGTTTGGACCACGTCGTCGTTCTGCTTGCGGATCTCGACGCCGGTGTGGCGACCTATCAGACGCTGTTTGCGCGTGCGCCGGCGTGGCGCGGCCGCAGCGATGGCGCTGCCACCGTGCTGTTCACGCTTCCCAACATGACGCTGGAATTGATGGCGCCGGATGGCGAGGGGCCGACTGCGGATCGTATTCGCGCCGTGCAGAAAGAGCAGGGCGAAGGCCTCGCCAGCATCTGCTTTCGTATCAACGACATCGCCAAGATGCATCGGCGGCTCGATCGACTGGCGTTGAAGCCGGATGCGATTGCGGATGTCGAAAGCCGCGATGCGGCGAGCGGCGCTGTGCTGTCGTGGAAGCGCACCCGCGCCGCGACCGATGCCACGCGCGGTGTCCGGCAGTTCTTTCTGGAACTGGCGGGCGAACGTCCGTTGTCGCCAGCCAGTGGCGACGCGCCGATCATCGGTCTCGATCACGTGGTGATATCGACCCAGGACCCCGAGCGCGCCGCGGCGCTGTATGGCGCGCGGCTCGGGCTCGACATGGCGCTGGACCGTTCGCATCCCGATTGGGGCCAGCTGATGTTCTTTCGTTGCGGCGACCTGATCGTCGAGATCGTGCACCGGCCCGATGCCAAGGCCGACAAGACGCGCGACAAGCTATGGGGCCTAAGCTGGCGCGTCGCCGATGCCGAGGCGACGCGAGCCCGGCTGGTCGCGGCGGGCATCGACGTCTCCGAGGTGCGCACCGGCCGCAAGCCCGGCACCCGCGTCATGAGCCTGCGCAGCGGCAGTTGCGGAATTCCGACGCTGCTGGTGGAGCGGTCGGCGAAACGCGGGTCGTAGCCCGGATGGAGCGAAGCGCAATCCGGGACTCACACAACGTTGCGCTTCTGCCCCGGATTTCGCTTCGCTCCATCCGGGCTACGGATGTGGACTACTTCCGCAGCAGCTCCGACACCCCCTGCCACAGCAGTGCCAGCGAGATCAGCAGCAGCAGCACGTAGGCGATCTTGTAGAACAGTCCGGTCGGCGTGTGCTTCACCAGCCAGATGCCGCCAAAATTTGCGGCGATCGCCACCGGCAGCAGCGCTATCGAGGTCGCGAGATTGGCCGGCGTAAATTGCCCAAGCATGAAGTAGGGCACGACCTTCAGCGCGTTGACCACGGCGAAGAAGATCGTGGTGGTGCCGACCAGCACCAATTTTGGCAGCCGCTGCGGCAGCACATAGACCTGGTACGGCGGGCCGCCGGCCTGGGTCATGAAGGAGGTAAAGCCGGCGAGGCCGCCCCAGAACACGCCGGCGGCGGGGCCCATCCGTGTCGGCTCGATGGAGGCGCGCTTCAGCCAGACATTGGCGACAAAGGCGACGCCGATCAGGCCGATGGTGAGGCGTACGGCGTTGTCGGAAATATGCGACGCCAGCAACCACGCCAGAGCCATGCCGATCACCGCGCCGGGCAGCAGGATCTTCAGGTTCGAGGCATCCCAGTCGCGGCGGTAGACATAGATCGAGATCACATCCTGTGTGATCAGCAGTGGCAGGATCAGCGCCGCGGCTTCCAGTGGCGGCAGATACAACGCCAGCAAGGGTGTCGAGGCGATGCCGATGCCGGCAAAGCCGCCCTTGGAAAGGCCGAGAAAGATCACCGCGGGAATGGCGACGGCATAGAAGAACGGGTCGGTGATGATGGCTGGCACGGGCGGATCCGGTTGGGGAGGCGCAGTGATAGCCAGCCCGGCGGCAAAAGGCGACGCTTGTTTGCGCATTGCCGCCAGAACATCCTTCGTTCTCAAGGACGCCACCGCATGCTACATCCGATGCATATTCGCTGCTGTGTCATGCATTCTCGTGCGCGTCAGGACCTTCGATTTGACCAAAGCAAAGAAATCGCTGCCCAAAAAAGCATTGAAGTGGCAGCGCGATCCCGAGGGGATGCGGATCCGCATTCTCGAGGCCGCGAAAAAGGAATTTGCCGCGCATGGCCTCGCCGGCGCGCGGGTCGATCGGATCGCGGCGAAGGCGGGCGCCAACAAGCGCATGCTGTATTACCACGTCGGCAAGAAGGACGATCTCTATCTCGCGGTGCTGGAAGGCGCCTATGAGCAGATTCGCGTCGAGGAGCGCGGCCTCGATCTGGAGCATCTCGATCCGCCGGATGCGATCGAGACGCTGATTGGCTTCACCTGGAACTATTTCATCCGCAATCCGGAATTCCTGGCGCTGCTCAACACCGAAAATCTCGTGCAGGCCAAGCACCTGAAGCGTTCCGACAAGGTGAAATCGATGCATTCGCCGTTCGTCGAGATGATCCGCACCGTGGTGAACCGCGGCGTCGAGAGTGGCGACTTCAAGGTCGCGATGGATCCGGTGCAGCTCTATATCTCCATTGCGGCGCTGAGCTTCTTCTATCTCTCCAACAGCGCCACGCTGAGCGTGATCTTCGGCCGCGATCTGTTGGCCAAGCAGGCCAGGGACGAGCGCCTCGCGCACATGGTGGCGCTGGTGCTGGCGGCCCTGACTGGCAAGTCGGTGGCCGAGTTTCTGTTGCCGAAGGGGGCCGCGGCCCGCGCTCCGGCCCGGCAACCCGCCTGATATTACTGCGGAATTAGACTGAGTTAATCGGCCGATTGACAATCGCATCGCTGCGGGTAGTATTTATCCAACAAGTTAATTGTTGCCGCAGTGACGGAATCAGGGAGAGACGTGTGAGTGAGACTAGGGGCCCCGGAGCCGCGGCAAAACTGCTGAACGCTGCATGGCTGCGCCCGTTTCTGTTTCTGATTTTCATCGTGGTGGCGTGGGATCTGGCGATCCGGATCTTCCGGATTCCGGCCTATCAAATTCCTGCGCCCGGCGACGTCGTGAAAGTGCTGTGGACCGACTGGCCCGAGCTGATGAGCCAGGCGTGGCCGACCACTTATGCCACTGTGGTGGGCTTCCTGCTCTCGGCGTTGTTCGGCATTCCCGTGGCGATGCTGATCGCGGGATCGAAAACGGTGGAGAGCTACGTCTACCCGCTGCTGGTATTCTCGCAGTCGATCCCGAAGATCGCCATCGCGCCTCTGTTCGTGGTGTGGTTCGGCTTCGGCATCTTTCCGAAGATCATTTCGGCGTTCCTGCTGGGTTTCTTTCCCGTCGTGGTGTCCGCGGTGCAGGGGTTTAAATCGGTCGATCCCGACATGGTCGATCTCGCCCGCGCCATGAAGGGCAGCCGCTTCAGCGTGTTCTGCGCGGTGAACCTGCCGCACGCGATGCCGGCG
>JAQGKA010000052.1 GCA_028290355.1 Tardiphaga sp.
GATCCTTACGGCTCGCTCAATCCGCGCCACGACGTCGGCACCATCGTCGGCCAGCCGCTCAGCGTCGCCGGGTGGTCGCGCCGCGACATCAAGGATCGCGTCACCGAGCTGATGGGGCAGGTCGGGCTGCCGGCCGAGGCGATGCGGCGCTATCCGCACGAATTTTCGGGTGGCCAGCGCCAGCGTCTCGGTATTGCGCGTGCGCTCGCGCTTAGCCCCAAGGTCATCATCTGCGACGAGCCGGTGTCGGCGCTCGACGTCTCGGTGCGCGCGCAGGTGATCAACCTGCTTGAGGATCTGCAGCAGGCGACCGGCGTGTCCTACCTGTTCATCTCCCACGACCTGTCGGTGGTGGAGCACATCTCCGATCGGCTGATCGTGATGTATCTCGGCCGCATCGTCGAAAGCGGCCGCAGCGCGGACGTGTGGGACCAGCCGGCGCATCCTTACACCCAGGCGCTGCTGGCCGCGGCGCCTGTTGCCGACCCCAAGCTCGCGCGCAGCCGGACCAGAAGCGTGCTGCAAGGCGAATTACCGAGCCCGCTCGATCCGCCGCCGGGCTGCAGCTTCAACACCCGCTGTCCCTATGCGCAGGAGCGCTGCCGGGAGGAGCGCCCAATGCTGCGAACGGTTTCCGGCGGACGCAAAGTGGCTTGCCACTATGACCTTCTGGAGCAGCAACCGGCGCTGCCGCATGCGGTGAGCGCGGCGAGTTGACTTAATCACATACGGAGTTTTGCGAATGCGTTGGCATAATCTCGGCGATCTCATTGATCGCAGCGGCAACCTCGACAAGGAAGCGATCATCGACCTCGTCGATCCGCGCAGCCCGCGAACCTACACGCACCGGCAGATCGACGGCCTCGCCGACGGGGTCGCAAAATGCCTCACCGACAAGGGTTTTGCGCGCGGCACCCATATTGCGATCGTCTCGCTCAATCGGGCCGAATACATCATCTGCTATTTCGGCATCATGCGTGCGGGCTGCGTCGCGGTGCCGGTTAATATCAAGCTGCCTCGCGATACCATCGACTATGTCATGGATGACGCGAAGATCGCGCTGGCCTTTGTCGATGCGGCGAACCGGCCGCTGGTGCGGGATGGCATTCCCGTGATCGATTTCGATGACGATGGCCCGACCGGCTTTGCCGCGACCATCCAGCCCGGCGACTTCACCAGCGTCGTGACCGGGCCGGACGAGGTCGGCCAGATGCTCTATACCTCCGGCTCCACCGGCCGGCCGAAGGGCGTGCCGCTGTCGCATTTCGGTCAGCTCTGGGCGATTTCCACCCGCACCAGCGGCGCGCTCAACGAAAACGAACGCTACATCATCGCACAGCCGCTGTTTCACATGAACGGGCTGTTCGCGATCAAGACCATCTTCGCTACGAACGCATCGGTGGTGTTGCTGCCGGCGTTCGAGACCCGCAGCTATATCGAGGCTATCGCCAGGTACAAGGTGACGGCGGCCACCGCGGTGCCGACCATGTGGGCGCGCGTCGTGAAGGAGACCGAATTTCTCAAGGAGCACGACATCACGTCGATCCGGCGGCTCATGCTCGGTTCGGCGCCGATGACCATGGGGCTGTGGGACAAGATCAAGCAGGCGCTGCCAAACGTCACCATGTCGATCGGCTACGGCACCACGGAGGCCGGGCCTGCGGTGTTCGGTCCGCATCCGGATAAAATTCCGACGCCGCCGCTGGCGCTCGGCTATCCCATCAGTTTCGATGATATCAAGCTCGTCAACGGCACTGAGAATGAAGGCGTGCTGCTGATGCGCAACCCGGCGCTGATGACGCATTATCATAACCTGCCGCAACAGACGGCCAAGGCGATTGCCGACGGCTGGTACTACAGCGGTGACGTGATGCGGCGCGACGAGAACGGATTCTACTATTTCGTCGGCCGTGCCGACGACATGTTCGTGTGCTCCGGTGAGAATATCTATCCGGGCGAGGTGGAAAAATTGCTGGAACGGCACCCGCAGGTCCAGCAGGCCGTCGTCGTCCCGCTGCCCGATGAAGAGCGCAGCCAGGTGCCGGTGGCCTTCATCGTCACGCGCGCGCAGGCCCACCCCAGTTTCGACGATATCCGCCAATCCTACCAGCACCCGCGGCGGGTCGAATTCGTCAACGAATTGCCGTGGGCCGGCACCAACAAGATTGATCGCAAGGCGCTGATCGACCGCGCCCGCAGCCTCGAAGCAGGCAAGGGCTGGTCGGCATGACCGCATTGTCGGGAAAGATCGCGCTCGTCACAGGCGCCAGCCGGGGCATCGGCCAAGCCATCGCGCGACGTCTGGCCAGCGATGGTGCCACCGTTGCCGTGCACTTCCACTCCGCGGTGGAAGCGGCCAACGCCACCGTTGCCGAAATCGTTGCAGTGGGCGGAAACGCCTTCGCGACCCGCGCCGATCTCTCCGAACTCGGCGGCGCTACGTTACTGGCTGAAAATTTTACGGCAGAGTTGGTCAGCCGGTATGGCAGTCCGGCCTTCGACATTCTCGTCAACAATGCCGGCCTCGGCAAACGCGCTGTGATCGAGGACATCACCGAGGACGATTTCGATCTGCTGCTGCAGACCAATCTGAAATCGCCGTTCTTCCTGATCAAGGCGCTGCTGCCGCATTTGCGCGAGGGCGGCCGCATCGTCAACATCTCCTCGATGGGAACGCGTTCGGCCTATCCGACGATGGCGGCCTACGCGCCGGCGAAGGCCGGATTGGAGGCGTTGAGCCGGCTGCTCGCTGTTCATGTCGGTGGGCGGCAGATCACGGTGAATTCGGTGATGCCGGGAGCGACGGCTACCGATATGAACACCGCGGCCCGAGATCCAGTGGCGAGCCGTGCGGTCGCCGAGACCATTGCGCTCGGCCGCGTCGGTCAACCCGACGATATCGCCAAGGTGGTCGCATTTCTCGCCTCCGATGCGGGCGGCTGGGTCACCGGCCAGCAGATCGACGCCAGCGGCGGCCAGCGCCTGTGATCAATGCGTAAACGTTGATACGGCTCGCATGCACGCACGATGCGTGCTGCTTTCTGCGCCGATCCAATCCGCCGCGCTCTGCGCGCTGGCCAACTCCCGCGACACCGTTCTTCCCAAACAATGAGAACCGTATGCGCGCAGCGCCTTTTGCTGTCGCTGAATTGCGTTGTTCGTCCTTCAAAGCGGCACGCGCTTGCTGTGAGTTTGCGCAAAATGGTAAATGTTTATGCTCGCCACGCGCTTTATCCAGCAATAGCCTTGCGCAACTACTGAAAAGAACGACAGCAATTTTCTCTGTCTTGTTCGAACTGGAGGCCAGTATGCTCGACGAGTTCGATCGCAAAATTCTGGCAACGCTTCAGGTCGACAGCAGCCTGTCCATGCAGGAAGTGGCGGAACGTGTCGGACTTAGCTCGACTCCCTGCTGGAGGCGAATTCAGAAGCTGGAGAGCTCCGGCTACATCAAGCGCCGCGTGGCGTTGCTTGATGCAGAGAAGCTGGATCTCGGTGTCAGTGTTTTCATCGCGGTGCGAACCAATCAGCACAATGCCGAGTGGGTTCAGCGTTTCAGGAAGATCGTGATTGGCTTTCCGGAGGTCGTGGATTTTTACCGTTTGAGCGGAGATGTCGATTATCTGATACGTGCGGTGGTTTCGGATATCCGCGCCTACGACGACCTCTACCAGCGGCTAATTGCGAAAATTGACCTGCACGATGTGTCGTCCATGTTCACGATGGAGCAGATCAAATCCACCACCGAACTGCCGCTCGTCAATGCCTCGGTCAAGCGTGGCCGAACTGGAATCCAGACAGTGCGGGAATCCGTTGTCACGCAGTGAGAGCATGGGACGTCAGGAACGGCTGATCACCTCGTTCGAAAGCGAATATGCAGGGATCGGCCGCCCGCGTCATCAATGGCGGGCAGGGGGATCCGTGTTCACGTCCGGAAAATGCTTCTGAAGGTCGGCCCTGAGTAGCCTGAACCCTGCAATATTGCTCTCCAGGGTGCGGAGCCGCTCCTCGCCGTTTCGAATCTCGTCGTCGGACTTGTGAAGCATTTGGGAACGTGCGTCAGGGCGTGCGTGATATTCTTCGATTTCGTTGCCGCCAGCGAGGGCGGCACTGGCGATGACGTCGTCCAACCGCCGTTTCAGCCCCGCGCGTTCGGTCTCTGCGCCTTGCAGGGCCAGATCGATGGCCCGCGCCACCGAAAAAACGGCCTGTTGATCGGTTTCGCTGTCGCGATTGGCGGACCGCGTCTTGAAGTCGGTGCTGGACGTCGATCGGAAAAATCGCTTCAGCATGGTTGCAATTCCGGTTTGAACGATCCGGATAGAGTGCACCATTTTGTGGCAGCAATGCAGGCGCTCCTGCGCAGGGAAATGCGCCGGGCCGCTGCCGAATTCAGGAAAGACCCTTGATCTTTTTACACGGTGTGGCGGATGTCGATGAGATCCGCACGATGCCCGTGACAGACTTTGTGAGAAGCAGTTCCTTTCGTGTCAAGAAGCGCAACGTTGCTTTTGGGTAGGCATCGCAGAATTGTGCGAGCGTCGATGCGGTCGCTGCCACGGTGTCCTGTTTCGGGATTACGGCTATGCCGCCATCCTTCAGAATGTAGGCATCCTTAACATTTGCCATGGTGGACGCCGCGACGCAGACCCTGAACAAATCCTCGTAGGCTTGCGGCGGCATCGTGATATCGCCCCCCAGACCGCCCAGCAGATATTCGCGGCTTCGGCCGCAATTGTCGGCCCGCGCCGTACCGGTGGCGAGCGTGAGCAGGATAGCGATCGCGACGAGATGCTTCATGCCGGAAGCGCCGGTGATTGTGTCGCCAGATCGGCAGACAGGCCCGACGTCGGAGCGTGACCGGACCTAGCGGGCAGCGGCAATCCATAGGTCTCGGCCGCGCAGCGCTCCCAGGACAGGGCACGGGCGTGTGCGGATGCACCGGTGGCGAGAATAGAACGCGTATCGCCGTCTTCGGCGAGTTCAGCGATGGCGCTCGCGATCGCCTCGACGGACGGCGCGACGAGCAGTCCACTTTGGTCCGTCAGAACGGCATCGGGAACGCCGCCGATCGCGGTAGCGACGCTCGGCAGTCCGCTAGCGCCAGCCTCAAGGTAGACCAGCCCGAATCCCTCGACCCGACCGGACGAATCCGGCGTGCCGGTGAGGCAAAAGAAATCGGCTGCAGCGTAGATGTTGCGAATTTGTTCGTTGGACAACGATCCGAGCAGGCGAACGTCGCAGTCCGCTGCCGCGACGAGGCGCTGCAATTGTTCGACATAGTCGGATTCGCCGTTCGGGCCGATCACCAGCCAGGTGATGCGTCGACGCAGATCTTCCGGAAGACTTGCCAGCGCCGCGAGCGTGAGGTGATGTCCCTTACGCCGCGTGATCCGGGCGACCGTCACCATGACGAGTCGGTCTGGCGGCAGTTGATAGGCCGCGCGGGTGGCGGCGCGTTCATTGCCCCCTTCGAACCAGAAATCTGACACGCCCAGCCGAATCGCATGGATGCGGCGCTCGTCGATCGCAAACTTCTCGCGAAACAGCTCTTTGGTGAACTGGCTGTTGGCGGCTACCTCGGTTCGCGGTCCGAACACCCGGCTGTAACGGATGGCAAGACGCTTGAGCAGCGTCTGGGTCTCGTTGATTTCGGTGCCGTGGACCGTCATCAGCAGCCGCGCCGGCGTGAGCCCGCGCGACAGCGCGACGGGAATAAAGAAAGGCCAATCGGCTGCGTGAACAATGTCGAACTGCTTGGCCGCGACCTCGCTGCGCGTGAGCAGTATCTTGGCAGGGAGACCGCGCGCCGAATGCCGTCCGCCGCTGAAGCGGTGAACTTCAAAAGGCATTGCGCGGTCATCGGCCGCCGTATCCTGCGCATAGTCAGGCGCGACAAGCGTCACACGCGCCCCAAGGCTGGTGGCAGCTACGGCGATCTCGCGCGCATAGGTGCCAATCCCCCCTTGGGCGGGCGCAAACTCGCTGGTCAGCAGCAGAATATTCATGGACGATCTCAGTAAGCGCCCGATGGAGCGACGGTCATGCCTCGCGCGTTCTGGATCTCCTGGTGATAGGTGTAAACGCGGGCCAGCTGTGTGGCCGGGGTGAATGAATCGATCGCGCTGGCGATGCGCACGGGATCTAGCTTGCCGGCATTGATCGCATCGTGAACATCGACAAATCGCTGCGCGAGCGCGTCCGCGAAGTCGTCGGGAGCCCCACTGCGCGGGATTAAAAACCCGCTGTCGCCATCATGGATCACCGACTCCAGCTGCGGCAGGTGCATGGCCACAACAGGGCGGCCCACGGCGAGGGTCTCAAGAACACATCGCGGCATACCCTCGAATTCGGAAGTCAGGATGCCCGCATGGGCGTTCGCCAGGGTCGCGGCCATTCCGGCGGCGTCCTTGAAACCGTGGCGAACGGTGATGTCCTCAATCGCTGCGAACTGGGGGAAGCGATGTGGATCGCTGGTGCCGATGTAATGGAATTCGACGCCACCCTGTAGGCGCTGCCGCAGGCGGTCGATAGTGCGGAACATCAGCGGCGGATCCTTGAATTCGTCGAGTCGCCCCGCGAAGATGATCTTGAACGGCTCCGTGCTGGCGGGAAACGGCTGCGGCTTGAAGATGTCGGTGTTCACCCAGGTCCACAGCGTATCGATCTTGTTCTTTCGGCGTGGATAGGTCTTTTGCAGCCGCTCCGTGATGAACGGATTGACGCAAAGGAATTTTTCGCTGGTGGCCACGGCGAAACGTTCGCCGGCATTGTGGACGAATGAATATTTTCGCAGCAGGGAATCCATCTGCAGCTTCGGCGCTCCCTCTCCATGCAACATCTGGATAAACGGAAGCCGCAGCAGCGCCGGCAGCCACGAAAATTCCACCCGGCGCAGATCGATTGAGCAACGCCGCGAGCGAATCAGGCGCGCGATCGTGCCGAAATGCCGCAGCAATGCGACAAAGAACTGACCGGTGAGAGAGGCGCGAATGCTGCGCGCGGCCTCCCGCGCCTGTTGGTCCGAGTAGCGCAGGATCGGAAGGAAGTCGAAGCTGCGGCCACGAAACGTCAGCTTGTGGATTTCTCCGAGCTTCAGGTCGCCGATTGAGTCGACGCCGATGAACAGCAGATCCGTGTCCGTCGGATGAAAGGTGATGAAGTCTCTGATGTACGTCTCGAGACCGCCGACCTTTTGGCCGCGCGGATCGAACGGATGAATCAGGCAGATCTGATACCGGCCGTGATTGGCGTTTCGCGCCCGCAGCGCCAGTGTCAATGTCGACGTCATGCCGCTTTCCTCATTCGTGCGTTAAATATCTGTGGAATAGTTCGAGCCACCAGCCGTGGAACGGCTGCCGCGCAACGCGCATAGCGCGGCGCCAGCCGGCGCGGATTACGGAACATTCGCCACGCCCATTCGAGCCCGATCTTCTGCATCAGCTGGGGTGCGCGGGTCTGCGTGCCTGCAATGAAGTCGAGCGCGGCGCCGACGCAGAGGCATCCCGTTCCATCCAGCTCATCGAGACAGCGCGACGCAAACAGCTCCTGGCGCGGAGCGCTTAGCGCGACAAAACAAAGTTTTGCGCCTGATGCGCGGATGCTGTCGATAGCAAAGTCCGCTTCCTTGGAATGAGCTTCGAAATTCGGACCGGGAGAAAAAGTGCCCGCAATTTCAAGGCCATGAAATCGCTCTGACAACCGCTTGGCCGTTTCGGCAAGCGTGTGTTTGTTTGAGCCCATCAGAAAGATCGGAAGACCTTTCTTTCCGGCTTCGCGACACAAGGGCTCGACGAGATCGGCGCCGGTCGTGCGCGACATCGGCAGGCCGAGCAGGCGGCTCAATACCACAATCGGAAATCCATCCGCCGTCACAAATCGTGCACGACGATAAGCCGCGCGGAAGTCAGGCCGCTGCTGCAAATGGACGACATGATCGAGATTGAGTGTGCATACGCTGAAATTATCGCCTTGCTCTGCCGCCGAGACGATCGAGGAAACGGCGTCGGGAAGTGAAGAGACGTTGATGGCGATACCATCGACGGTAAGATTGCGGGTCTGCCGCGTATGCGTGTCCAACATGTTCATCTCCTGATGACAATGTGGCCGAGGTACGCCTGCACAAAAAATAACGACATGCCCGAAACATTGGCGACGGGAACTAACAGCCGAAATCTCTCCTCGACGAGTCATGGTCATCAAATAGAACTATTGCGACGCAACGATGGCGATGGTGTCCCGCACACACAACGATACATTCACTGAACGGAGATCAGCCATGCTGGCATGTTCTAGAAGACAAGCGCTCGCTATTCTTGCAGGCGCAAGCGTCGCTGCTCAAGGCGAAGCATATGGCGCAGCACCTGCGCAAAGCCTTGGCGAAATCGCGGCAAAAAATGGATTCATGTTCGGTGCTGCTTGCGGGCCGGTTATCGAAAAAGACCTCGCTTATCGGGAACTCTATACGACGCACACAAGAATTGTGACGACGGATATCGCCATGAAAATGGGAACGATTGCACCGCAGGCTGGACCCAAGCGATTCGAAAGCGCCGATCGGCTGTTGCAGTTTTGCAATGACCATCGCATTCCGATGCGCGGGCATTGCCTTATTTGGAATGAATGGGTGCCGCAATGGATCAAGGCGATGAGTGTTTCCGAACGGCAGACGTTCTTCGATGGCTATATTGAGGAAGTCGTTGGCCGCTACGCCGGCAAGTTGCAGTCATGGGACATCGTCAACGAGCCGTTCTGGCCCGGGCACAAGGCGCCCGGCGGTTATCGGCTCGGGCCCTGGTATGACGCCTTCGGCACCGACTACATTCGCCGGGCCTTCGACCGCGCGGCAATTGTCGACAAGAAGACGAAATTTGTCCTCAATGAAGCTCAGACGGAACGCGATGACGATGTCGGCCGCGCTGTGCGAGAAGGCCTGCTGCGCCTGGTCGATGAACTGCAGCATGCAGGCGTGCGGCTGCAAGCCGTCGGTTTGCAAGGCCATTTGCAGCCGCGTTACCCGCACGATCCGGGACGCTTTGCTGAATTTCTTCATGCGCTTGCTGGGCGCGGCGTCGATATCTACATCACCGAATTCGATGTGCGCGACGACACCTTTCCGGATGACATCGCTGCCCGCGATGCGATGGTCGCCAAAACGGCGGAGAATTTCCTGGACACCGTGCTGAAGGTTCCCGCGGTCAAGGCTGTCATCGCATGGGAGCTTGCGGACAACTATTCCTTCTACACCGACGCCGTGAAGAGGAAGGATCCGCTCGCGCAACGGTTGCCCCGACCACTGCCGTTTGACGACGCGATGCAAAAGAAGCCGCTTTGGTTCGCCATGGCGAGGGCGTTCGAAAAAGCGAAGCGAACCTGACGCGAACCGTCGGACTCCGAGTCATTGGAATCCGAGTCGTTGGATTCTATGGCTCGGAGAGCTGGGTTTGCGGACGCAGCATTCGAAACAAAGCCGGCGCATAAAGAAGCGCCAAGGTCGCGGTGTAAACCGTTGCGCCGGCTGCGATATGCAGCGCCAGAACGACGAAGGAAGTGGCCTCCGGCATGTAGTTCAGGAGGACTGCCATCGCGATGGTTGCCACGGCAATGCGGGCGAGGTGAGCCAGCGGCAGTGTCAGGCCGAACTTGGAAAATCCAATGGCGAAACTGACGATTGCGGCGGCGAGCGCGGCCATGACAGTTGCGCCCGCGGCCCCGACCAAGCCCCAGTAGCGAATGCAGACGGCGCTGAGCACGACCGTCACCGTGGCGTCGATCGTTGCGACGATGACCATAAGCCGCGTGCGGCTGTGCAGGAGAAAGACCTGATCGCCGAAATGGGCGCGAAGGTTGCGAATCGAGCCGGCCAGGGTGGACAGCGGAAGGATGGCGAGCGTCACTTGCTGGAATGGTGACGCGATCAGCAGATGCACAATTTCAGTGCGCAGCAGAAATATTCCGGCGATGCTCGGTGCCAGGATCGCGATGAGAAGCGCGCTGTTGTCGGAGAGTTGGCGCATCGCTGCCTTGCTGCCGCCTTGCTCCATGCTCTTGACCGCCAGCGGAAAGGCCGCTGCCGTCACCAGCATGGCTGCGACCGTCGCCGCGCGCTGGCCGAGGCCATAACCGACCGCGAACAGGCCCGCGGCAGCAACGCCCAGCATATCGTTGACGATGAAGCGCGATGCATTGAGGCCAACCCAGCCCAATGCACCTCCGATGACGAGCGGAATGCCATAGCTGAACGCGTGGCGCATGATTTCACGATCGACCGGCCAGACCCTGCGGCCGTAGCCGATCTTCGGCAGAACAACGACAGCGGCGACAAGTTGCGCAGCCGCGTAGCCCAGCAGCGGCCATGTCGGCGACGGGCCGAGCAGCTTGATCATGATCAGGCCGGCGATAAATCCGACCGACGGCCCGAGAATCTGCTGGATCGAATAGACCCCGATCTGATGGCGTACGCGTGCGCGCTCGGCGATGTAGAGGTTGAGCGACCGGGTTACAACGTAGGCGACGGTTGCCGCGAGCAATCCGGCATCGGTTCCGGGCGCGATGACCAGCAGGAGAACGCCGATGACGGCAGCGCTCTGGATGAACAGCGAGACCAGAAGAACGGCGTTCTCGGTGCGGTAGAATCGTTCCGCATCATGCCCCTCCTGGTAGCGCCCGAAGAAGCGCAGTGCGTATTGTGACCACCAGGCGAGGAAGCCGATCTGCAGCAGTTCATGCGTGGCGGTGATCAGCGTGATCACGCCCAGCGTGTGCTCGTCGACCACATGGGTCCAGACGATCATGGCGACCAGCTGGAACAGTGGGCCTACGATCTGGGCGGGAAGGTACAGCACGGTCCGTCGCAACAGCATATTTAAGCTCCCAACCAGCGGACAAGGCGGGGAGTGCAAAATCGCCGGACTGCTAGCAATGCAAGAATACTGGCGGCCATGGTCACCATATAGATGACCCCCGATCCGACCGCGGCGCCGTACTGGCGCAAGGCCATCTGGTCGCGCAACGCCATGACGATGAAGATGTGCCAGAGATAGATGAAATAGCTGCCCGAGCCCAACGCGGCGACGAAGGGAAGCTGGATTTCGAGGGCGAACAGCAGGATGCAGAGCGTCGCGGCGTAACCGAAGAACGCAACCGAATCATAGTCCGCGGCGTCGCCGATCCCGAACAGCCGCACCGCCGCATAAATCACATAGGAGGATAGCACCGCGCCGGCGATCGTCCAGCGCATGTCGCACAGGGGGCGTCCGGCCGACAATTGGGCGACGAGCGCCCCGACTGCGGCGAAGCTGAACCAGAACGGAATATCGCGCATGCGGACTTCTTCAGTCAGCGCCCCCGAAAACCCGAGATGCGTCAGCAGCGGGTCGAGATAGCTGCCGGCGATCAGGCCGAACGCGATGGAAAGCATCAGAAGCACGACAAGCCGTGGCTTGGTGGGCGGTGCTTCCGGTCCCGAGAGACGCAGCACCAGCCAAAGGCACAGGGTGCAGCCGACATAGACGAAGACGTAATAGTATACAAAGACATAAGCGAGGACGAACCGCGCCACCGTCGTGGCGAGGCGATGGTCCATGGCCGGGTTTTGCAGCGACATATAGATGTAGGCCGCGACGAATGCGATCGCATAGGGGATCAGCGCCGCCTTGATCCGCTTCGCCAGCGGGACACGCCCCGACAGAGCGGTCAAATATCCCGACGCAAACAGAAACATCGGGACGCAGGGTCGCAGCGCCGCATCGACGAGCACTTGCCAGGGCGAGTCGAGTGGCTGTTGAAGGGAATGAATGGCGACGACCATAAGAATGGCGATGCCACGCATGGTGTCGATCGCCAAATTCCGGCCCGAGGCGGTTGCCTGCGCGCTGAAGTCCGGCTGCGGAACCGGGAAAATCTGGGCGGTGGCTTTCATCGGATCACATTCCGTCCGGGGATCGCGGGCGTGCCGACCTGTGCGCCGAACCAGCGATCATAGGCGTCGTTCAGATATCGTCGCATCGGGTTCTCAAATTTCCGCAACGACAGCACGCTTGCCGCAGCCAGTACGACCATGGCGACAGGCACCAGGGTCAGTTTTCCGCCAGGAAGCACGGGGGCCAGATAGCGCGAGGCAAATGTGAGAACGATGGTCGCGACCGGGATGTGAAGCATGTAGGACGAATAGGTGAGCGACGACCAGCGGTCGAAGCCCAGCTTCGAGAACAGCGTTTGCCGTCCGGCGCAGTCATTTTGGATTGCCACAACCGCGATGACATAGATCACGGCGAGTGCGGCCATGTCCGGAAGATAAGATCCGAACACGATGTACAACAGCAACGAGACGGTCAGCGCGCCCGGCAACATGGGAAGACGGGCGATGTCGTTGCGAAACAGGTAACAGGCGATGCCCAGATTGAAGCCCGGCAGCGCCCGGAAGGCGCCACCTGTATTGATCCAGTCGGTCCATGGCGCGGTGCCGGCGACCGCCGCGTAAAGACTGTTGCCAATGGTCGGCAGCACCACGAGAGCGATGATGACGGCCTTGTTGCGCGTGACCATCAGCGCCACCAGTGGAAAAATCAGGTAGCAGAACAACTCCGCGGACAGCGACCAGCTGGGGAAATTGAAGGTCAGTCTCGCGCCATCGAAGGCATGGAGCAGCAGAAGTTGGGCGGGGAGATCGGAAAACGGGTAATGGGTGGGATTGTCGGTTTTGGCGAGGCCGAAATGAAGCGCAAGCGCGACGGCCACGTAGAACGCAAGGGTTGCCAGATGGAGCGGATAGATCCGCGCCAGGCGGCGCCAGATGAAGCGGCCGATCGACGCAGGACTATCGACCTTTGCGAGATACTGGCTGGCAATGACAAATCCGGAGACGACAAAGAACAGATCGACAAACAGGTTGAAGTGCCAGACGTGGTCGACCATGAACCGGCCGACCGGCAGCTCCTTGACGTAGTCCGAGTAGTGAAGAACGACAACGGCGCAAGCTGCGACAATGCGCAACCCGTCCAGATGTCGCGTGCTGTTGTGGGTTTCTTGCAAAAGAAGGCGTCCCGAATTTCGATCTGATGGCGTCGCCGGCGATGTGCGCCCGATAAGAGCCGTCTCCTAGCGCACCACGAATTTTTCATGAGACGTGGGTCTGCTGGACATCTTGTGTCCGGCGAGTTCGGCAATCAGGCTGATGACCGCGTCGTGGTCGGTGGCCGCCAGTGAATTCCAGCGCAGCAGGTTCTGGGCCGCAGCCGCGACATAACGCGCGCGCCACTGGTCGCCGGATAGCGCGGCGGCGATCTGTGCCGCGGCTGCGGCGTGATCGGATGGATCGATGAAGATGCCGGATTCGCCGAGCACTTCGTGAAAGATGGCCGCGTCCGGCGCGACGATGGGCAGGCCGGCATATTGGGCTTCAAGCAGCGGTAGGCCAAGGCCTTCGTCGTGAGACGTGCAGATGAAGATGTCGGCCTGGTCGAGGACCCGGCTGACGCTTTCCGGGGGCTGATAGCCGTGCAACGTGACGCCAGACATCTTTTCCAGGATCTGCCAGTCTTCGCCCCAGCCCTTTCGCCCGAGCACGTCGAGGGTTGCGCCGGGAAATCCCTGCGCGTGCAGCGCGCGGACGATATTCCCGGCCGCAACGAAATTCTTGCGAGGTTCGACGGTTCCGAGGGCGACGACGCGCAATGGCGATGCCTGGGATGCCCGCTGGGCACGCTCCCCGGATTGCAGGTTGAAGACGTTGCGGACCGGCGGTCGGTACAAGGTGATCTCGGCGTCCGGTCGGCAATGCGTGGCGAGCTTCCGCTTCGTATCGCGGGAATTGGCGAGAAAGCGGGGATAGTGGCGCAGCGCAAGCTTGAAGGGCTTTGCCATATAGAGCCGGGCGCGGCGATTCAAATCGGCCGCGCGCGTCAGCAGAAAGTCGTCATGGATGTAGGGAAGGACGCGTGACGCGAACGGCCGCAGCAGGGGACTTGGCGGAAAGCCGGGGCACAGAAGAATAGATGACGAGGCTGCAAGCCGCATCGGCAAGCCGAGGGTTTGCGTTGCCACCATCTGGCCGGTGCCACGGGCGGTGACCGGAACGACATCCAGCGGCGCAAGCGCTGCCGGCGAAAACAGCTCCAGCGTGATGCGCTCGAGACCGGTGACGTGGCGTCCGAGATGGGTGTGGTCGACATAGATGGCCATGCGATGTCCTGATCTCGAGGTTATGCACGCGGCGACGAATATTGCGCGCGGGGGGCATGACCCCCAGGCACAATTGCGTGCCCTCGCTCGCGGGGGAGCAGCAGCACGATGAGAATGACGAATTGGGCGAGCTGGATATTCTTGGACGAGAAGCTCACCGAACTCGCTGCGATCATCAGAATGAGCAGGACGATGGCCCAGGCTGCTTGGCTCGAACGTCGAAGTAGTTCGACGAAGAAGCATATCAGGCCGAGGGTCAGCAATACGGCGTGAATGAGTCCGAACTGGACGATGCAGGAGATCCAGAAGTTCTCGATCCCATAGTTGAGCCCAAGCTGCGACTGCAGCGCGTTCACCCGAACCGGATTTGGACCAAGGATCAATTCATGCCAGTCAAAATGCGACAGCATATTGAAGGTGGCAAAGCGCGCGAGCGCGCTGCCCTTGTCCGACGAAAAGCGCAGCAGCATCTTGTCGAAAATGCCAAGGTCGAGGGCGGCGAATATCGCGGCGGCCGCAACGAACAACAAGCAGAGAGCCGCGATCGCGACGAGCAGCGAGGTTCGCTTGCCGCGCAGCAACCGGACTCCTTCAAGCAGCGTGAGGAATCCGATCACCGCCAGCACGGTCATCAGCGCCGTGCGTCCGCCGAAGGCCATCAGCGATCCCAGACAGAAGACGATCAATGGCAACCGGATAAAGGCAGGGGGACAGAGCGCCGGCCGAAGCACAAGCGCGAGCAGATATCCGCCGACGATCCCGGAGGCCGTCAGGGGGTGGCCGAGAAGAGCCGACGAGCGCCATTCGCCAATCACCAGAACGTTCCCGAGCGTCAGGGGAATCAGGCGGTGCCCGGAAAAATATTCGTAATAGCCGAGGACGATGTTTAGCAGGATCGTGAGGTGAACGGCCCGGATCAGCGGCCGTTTTTGCGTGGCGGTGAGGCGCCAGAACACCAGGCACAGCACGACCGGCGTCAGGAACGTGTCGATGATCACCGTAAAGGGGCGGTCCAGAACGAACATCTGAACCAGCAGGACAATCCAGCAAAACAGATAAAACAGGATGAGCTTGGCTTCGGAGAAGGTTCGGTTGATCTCCCCGATCGGATCGCCGTTCCGCATCAACAGCAGCAGCGACGCGAGGAACGTGGCGTAGGTCGCAGGATGCAGTTTCTCCAGAAAATTGCCGCCGGGAGTCAGATAGTGGATCTTCAAGTTGGTGAGCACCCCCCCGGAGAGTGTGAAGGTGGCGATGATGGCCAGCAGCAGGAGGCCGACAACCATCCAGTCGATCAACCGGATCGCATCGATCGCTTTGCCGCGCCGGACGTAAGGTGGCCGACGGCCTCCTGTCCCGGCGGGATAAGTGTCGCGATACAGCGGCAGCGATGCTGAACGGGCCGCAGTCACTGCGCGGCTCCCGCCGTGACTGCAGCAACGCCATAGGGCTTCAGATAGGCCGAACTGCGATAATAGTCATAGAACCGGATTCGGCTGAGATCGACCCGCGTCAGCACCGTTCCGAGAATCCGGTCGTGGACCGGCGCGAGCAGATTCATGGTGTGAGCGACGACTTCGCGGGGCGTTTGATCCCAGGCAACGGCGAGTACGATACGGTCGGCAAGTTCGGCGAGCGCGCGGCCGTCGACCAGCGGAATCAGCGGCGGGGAGTCGATGATGATCAGTTCGTAGTGCTGGCGCAGGTGATCGAGGATGTCGGTCATCCGGTCCGAAAACATCAGTTCGGTGATGGCGTCAGCATCCTTGACGGCGGGTGAGGGCAGGATGGAGAGCCCAGTGCTGCGGTCGTGCAGCAGGGCCCGTTCGAGCGAGACCTCTCCCATGGCCACCTGCAACAGCCCGGCATCCGCGTGCGGACACAACGCGCGCGTCAGGCCGGGGTTGCGCAGATCCCCGTCGATGAGGAGGGTGTTGATGCCAAGCGTGGCGAAGGAGAGGGCGAGATTGGCGGCAAGCGTCGTCTTGCCCTCGCTATCCAGTCCCGACGTCACCAGCACCACTTTGACCGGCTGGACCCGTCGCGTGCGCTGGATCGAAAGGCGAACGGCCCGAATGGCCTCCGCGAAGAAGGTGCCGGGCTCTTCGATCGCATAGCGCATCAGGGGTGGTTGCAGCGACGGCGGCAACAGCCGGACGGTGCGCGGATCGTAACTGCCGAGATCGCGCCGGCCGCGCTTCGCACGACCCGCGAGTTCGCGCGTTCCGATCAGGGGCAACGCCGCGAGCGCAGGAACACCCGAAACCTCTTCAGCCTGTTCGAGCGTCTTCACCCGGCCGTCGAGATAGTCGATGAGAAAGGCCAGTACGGTCCCGGCGCCAAGGCCCAGCATCCCGGCAAGGCCGAGAATCAAGAGAGTCTTTGGCGACGATGGCCGGATCGGAACGCTGGCTTTGCTGACAACGCGGGAATCCGGCATCTCCAGGCTTTCCTGCGCGGTGGTCTCCTTCGAGCGCGCCAGATAGGACTCATACTGCGTGCGATTGGCCTCGGCCTCCCGTTGCAGCTCATGCAGGCGGACCATCGCCTGGCCGGAGGAGCTGGAAACGCCCTGAAGCTTGTCGAAGCTGTCCTGCAACGATGCTTCGCGCGAGCGGGCCACGTCGTAATCGTGCTTCGTGCTCTGCACGATGCGCTGGATCTCCTCGTTGATCAGCCGCTGGGTGTCTTTCAACTGCGCCCGGATGTTGGCGACGAGGGGATGGCGCGGGCCGTATTTGCTGGTGAGATCGGCTTCGTTTTTGGCGATATCCGCGTACTGGGTCCGCAATTTTCCGACCATCTCCGATGAGATGGCGGCGTTGATGCCGCCTGGATC
>JAQGKA010000405.1 GCA_028290355.1 Tardiphaga sp.
CCAGATCGCTCTTCGACAGCACCACGAGATCGGCGCAAGCGAGTTGGTCCTCGAATACTTCCTCGATCGGATCGTCGTGCTCGATCCCCTCATCGGCGGCGCGCTGCGCGGCCACCGCGTCCTCGTCGAGCGTGACGCGGCCTTCCGACAGCGCCAGCGCATCGACCACAGTGACGACGCCGTCAACGGTGGCGCGGGTCTTCACCGCCGGCCAGGCGAACGCCTTCAGCAAAGGCTGCGGCAAGGCCAGGCCGGAGGTCTCGATCACGATCGCGTCGAGCGGGATGTCGCGCGACAGCAACTTGTCCATCGTCGGGATGAAATCGTCGGCCACGGTGCAGCAGATGCAGCCATTGGTGAGTTCGACGATGTCGCCGGGCGCGCAGGCATTGGCTGCGCACTCTTCGACCAGCCCACCGTCGAAGCCGGCATCGCCGAATTCGTTGACGATCACGGCGATGCGGCGGCCATCGGCCTGCGTCAGCAGCGAGCGCAGCAGCGTCGTCTTGCCGGCGCCGAGAAAACCGGTGAGGACGGTGACAGGAACGCGGGACATGGACTACTCCTCGGAATTGGTTTTCAGCCAGAGCGGAAGCCCGGCTGCGATGAACACGACTTGCGGCACGGCGGCCGCGACGATCTGGTTGAGCCGGCCCTGCGCATCGCGAAACGCGCGGCCGAGCGGCGTCTCCGGCACCAGGCCGAGGCCGACCTCGTTGGAAACGAAAACGATCGGATATTTCGCGACGCCGAGAAATCGCACCAGACGGCGCGCTTCGATCTCAGGATCGCGTTCGGCAAACATCAGGTTCGACAGCCACAACGTCAGGCAATCCACCAGCACGGCACGGCCGTGGGTCGCCTCGCGCGTCAGCGCATCGACCAGCGCCAGCGGCTCCTCGATGGTAATCCAGCCATCGCCGCGCTGCTTGCGATGCTGCGCGATGCGGGTTGTCATCTCGTCATCGCCGGCGGTAGCGGTGGCGAGATAGACGCGCGTTAATCCGCTGTCGTGGATCAGACGTTCGGCGAAAGGAGACTTGCCGGAGCGCGCGCCGCCGAGCACCAGGGTGGTGGCATGCGACGTCATTTCGGCGCGCGCCCATCGTCCGGCGACCAGCGCATCGGCGGCACCCGCGCCACCATGCCCTTACGCAGCACCTCGGCGCGCTCGCGCCACGGCACCAGCCCGTAATCGGACTTTTGGTAGGATTGCACGAAGGAGACCAAAGCGGCGGTGCCGCTGTCGGTTTGCAGATCGCCGAACAGGAACGTGTAGCCATCGGGGCTGGTCACCGCGACCGTGGCCGGACGTTTGCAGACGCTGAGGCATTGCACCGGGCGGACCACCACGGCGGTATCGGCATCGCCGAGCGCGGCCTTCACGGCGTCGAACATCTCAGGGCCAACCACCGCGCCGCTGCCATCGGCGGCCTTGCAGGTGGTGCAGACGCTGACCACGACCGGCCCCACCGCCGCGGGGCGCGGCGGTTCAGCCAACATCTGTTCGCCAGAAAAATCGGCGCTGTCGCGATCCATCACATGCTCACATCAGTGCCCTCGTTAAGAGGGCCGCGAGCTTTGTTGGGTCGCGCTGAGGGCTCACGCCTTCAACTCGCTCCCGTCCGGTGCACCCCGCCCGACGACGCCTCCAAAGCACAGTTCGTGATGGCAGGTCTCCTGGCTCGCGGGTCGCTGCCCTCGGCCGCCTTCCCGGGGATTCCCAGTGGCACCGGCGAGGGCTCGTCGCTTACAGTTGCGGGGGCAGCGCCGGCATTGAGGATTCTCGCACCGGCTTCCCTTTTCACCTTCCACGCGGAAGGACCATCGGGCGCGACGCTACCGGGCGGGGTCCCCGCGGTCAACCGCTCCGGCGACAGCCGCTCCGGCGAGTGCCGGTGTTGACCTGATCCCGAGGGATGCGTCAGTTAGGCCT
This sequence comes from Tardiphaga sp., assembly GCA_028290355.1. Lineage (GTDB taxonomy): Bacteria > Pseudomonadota > Alphaproteobacteria > Rhizobiales > Xanthobacteraceae > Tardiphaga. Next base: position 1,937 of record JAQGKA010000405.1, read on the forward strand.
CTGCGAAAAGGAACAAAATGTCCGCAAACTCCCAGCCTCTGTGGCAGCCGCCCGCCATTTCGCCGCTCGATCCTGACATCGAGGCGGTTGTGCGCGCCCGGATCGACGGCAAGGCCAAGCCGCAGGGCTCGCTGGGCCGGATCGAGGACCTCGCCGTGCAGCTCGGCATGATCCGGCATCCCGGCGAACCGCGCGGCGACAATGCCGTGCTGCTGGTGTTCGCCGCCGACCATGGCCTGGTTGCCGAAGGCGTCTCGCAATATCCGTCCGCCGTGACAATAGCGATGGTGATGACCTATCTGGCCGGCCGCGCCAGTGCCAATGCCTTTGCCGCCGCCAGCAACGTCGAGATCCGCGTCATCGATGCCGGCGTCGCCGCCGAACTGCCCGGGCATCCGCGCCTGATTGATGCGAAAATTCGCATGGGCACCGCAAATGCGGCGAGGGAGCCGGCGATGACACCGCAACAGGCCAGCGATGCACTGGCGCGCGGCTGCCGGATCGCTATCGGCGAAATCAGGAATGGCGGCGACATCATCGCACTCGGCGAAATGGGGATCGGCAACACCGCCTCCTCCGCGCTGCTGGTGCATCGCCTCGCGCCGGCACCGTTGAACGACTGCATCGGCGTCGGCGCCGGGCAAGACGACGTGGGCATGGCGCGCAAGCGTACCGCGATCGAGATGGCGGCCGCGCGCAGCAATGCATCGGCGCCGCTCGACGTGCTCGGCGAATTCGGCGGGCTGGAGATCGCCATGATGGCCGGCGCCGTGTTGGGCGCCGCGTCGCAGCGGCGGCCGGTGATCGTCGATGGATTCATCTCGACCGCCGCGGCGCTGCTGGCGATCCGGCTCTGCCCGGAAGCGCGCGGCTATTGCGTGTTCGCGCATCGCTCCGCCGAGCGCGGTCACGACATCGTGCTCGCCGCGCTCGACGCCACACCGCTGCTCGATCTCGGGCTGCGGCTTGGCGAGGGAACTGGCGCGCTGTTGGCGGTGCCACTCGTGCGCGCGGCAGCCCGGTTGCTGACCGATGTCGCCGATCTCAGCGACGTGCTCGCAGGAAACATCTGAATGCACATGCCCGGCGATCTTCTCAACGCGATCCGATTCCTCACCATCGTGCGGGTGCCGGATGCCAGTGAGGCGATGGCATCGGACTGGCTGGCGCGGGCGATGAAGTATTTTCCGCTGGTGGGCGCCGGCATTGGACTGGTCTCGGCGATCGTACTCGTTGTTGCGAACAAACTCTGGGGGCCGGTTGTTGCCGCGCTGCTGGCGGTGACGATGAGCATCGTCATCACCTCGGCCTTGCACGAAGACGGCCTCGCCGATACCGCCGACAGTTTTGGCGGCGGGCGGAGCATTGAGAAGCGTCTTGCGATCATGAAGGACAGCCGCATCGGCACCTATGGCGCGCTGGCGCTCGGGCTCGGCGTGGCGCTGCGCGTGCCGGCACTCGCTGAATTGCCATTGTGGGCCGCCGCCGCGGCCCTGATCGCAGCGCATGCGGCAGCGCGCGCGGCGCCAGCCTTCGTGATGAATCATCTAAGCTATGCCGGCGACACCGCGACGATGAAGGTGAGCTATGCAGAAGCCCCGGTGCGCTCGGAGGAATTGTGGTTCGCGCTGATCGTCGTGACGCTGGCGGCGTTGCCGCTGGCGCTTGTTTCCATCGCGACGGTTGTCACCGGCCTGCTCTGCGGCGCGGTCCTTGCCGCCGCGCTCGCGATCTGGTCGCGCCGCCTGCTTGGCGGTTACACCGGCGACGTGCTCGGCGCGATCGAGCAAGTGTTCGAGATCGGGTTTCTGCTCGGCGCCGCGGCGATGCTCAGATAGGCCATACCACGGGCAATTGATACGGCGCGCCTTCGAATGCTTCGGCGCCGCGGCCGATGCGAGCGATCGCATCCACCATCACGCCGCCGCGGCCCAACAGCTCGTCCGCGAGTTGCACCATAAGCTTGTTAGGCGTCACATAGGGGGAGCGCCTGCGCAACTCGTCGGCAATGGCGCGTTCAAAACCGGGATTGCGATCGCAGGCGATCGCGTAGGCTGCGGCGCTGGAGCGGCTGATGCCGGCCCAGCAGTGAACCAGCATCGGCCGTTCCGCCATGCCGACGCGGCCGAAATCGAGGATCGCCTGCAGGGTATTAATACCGGGCGCGATCAAGCCCGGCGTCGGCACCACAATGTCGTGAAACGCCAGCTGCAGATGCCGCTCATGCGCGAGCCCGCTCCAGTCGGGCGCGGTGGCGCTCGGCGACAGCAGCGTCAACAGGTCGAAGGAACCTAACATAACGGCGACATCAGCGAGGCCGCTGAGAGAACTGACGTGGATCATGCGGCCTGCCACAGGATGGACGGAGCGAAGCGGTACCCGTCATTGATGGCATGATGCGCATCGCCGACGCAACGCGCGTGGCGCGGCACCGGCTCCGGCCATCCTTGTAATCACCAAAACGTCGCACTGTCTTGACCGGGCATCGCGGCCAGTCGATTTTGCCGGTGGCCCGCCGGTATCGGGTCCCGTACAAGGCAATCAAATTCCCCGGGGCATGCAGACGTCCGCGATGGCTTCATCCAATCCCTATCTTGAGGCACCGCGCTGGCTGCGCACCTTCGTGCGAGCGCGCGAGACCAGCCTCGTCGCGGTCGCGGCCCTGATCGGCGGTATTGCCGGACTGCTGGTGGCGGCGATGAGCGCCGCGGTGAACCTGCTGCACGTGGTGCTGTTCAACCTGCCGCTCGGCGAGCGATTGTCGAGCCAGACCGCGATCGATCCGGTCCGCGCGATCCTGGTACCGACGCTTGGCGGTCTCGTCCTCGGGGTGGCCCTGCTGGTGCTGCTGCGCTGGCGGCCGAAGCGCGAGATCGATCCGATCGAGGCCAATGCGCTGCATGGCGGCATGATGTCGTTCCGCGGCAGCGTCATCGTGGCCCTGCAGACGGTGTGGTCGAGCGGCGTCGGTGGCTCGGTCGGGCTGGAGGCCGGCTACACCCAGATCGCCAGCGGCGTCGCCGCCTCGATCGGCCGCGCGCTGCACCTGCGGCGAAGCGACCAACGCGTCATGGTCGGCTGCGGCGCTGCGGCGGCCATCGCCGGTGCGTTCGGTGCGCCATTGGCTGGCGCGTTCTATGCTTTCGAGCTGATCATCGGCGGCTATACGCCGGCGAGCCTGACGCCGATCGGCGTCGCCGCGGTGGCCGGCTATGCCGCGACACGGGCGTTTTCGCCGCTGTCACTCGGCATCTCCGTCAACCAGATCGGCGAGGTCGCGAGCCAGGATCTCGCGGTCGCTGCCCTACTCGGCCTGATCGCGGCGCTGGTCGGCATCGGTATCATGCGCGGCGTCGCGCTATGCGACAGTGTGCTGGCAAAAATCCGGCTATGGCCGCCGCTGCGGCCCGCGCTCGGCGGCCTGATCGTCGGGCTGCTGGCGCTGATCACGCCGGAGGTGCTGTCGTCGGGTCATGGCGCACTGCAGGTCAGTGGCGGGTTCACCATGCCGATCGCTGTCATCGCCTCGGTGTTCGCGCTGAAGGCCATCGCATCCGTGGTCTCGCTGGGGTCGGGCTTCCGCGGCGGGCTGTTCTTTGCCTCTCTGCTGCTCGGTGCGCTCGGCGGCCACCTGTTTGCAGCAGGCCTTTCCGCGCTCTTGCCCGCCCACCATCTCGACACCAGCGTCTATGCGGTGATCGGCATGAGCGCGCTGTCAGCCTCGATCATCGGCGGGCCGCTGACCATGATCTTCATCGCACTGGAGGCCACCGGCAATCTCTGGCTCACCACCGCCGTGCTGATCGCGGTGATCGTCTCCACACAGACCACGCGCGAACTGTTCGGCTATTCGTTCGCGACCTGGCGCCTGCACCTGCGCGGCGAGACCATTCGCAGCGCCGCCGACGTTGGCTGGATCCGCGACCTCACCGTGCGCAGCATGATGCGCGCGGACATGGTGACGGTGAACGCCGATCTCAGCATCGCGCAATTCCGCGAGACATTTCCCCTCGGCTCCAAGACCCAGGTGATCGCCATCGACAACGACGAACGCTATGCCGGCATCGTGCTGGTCGCGGAAGCGCACGCGCCGGAGCTGAAGGCCACCGGCGGCATCCGGGAGATATTGCGCAGCAGCGGCTTTACTTTGCTGCCGACCTGGAATGTGCGGGAGGCCGTTGCGGCATTCGATCGCGCCGAGGCGGAATCGCTCGCGGTGCTCGATACGCTGGATCGCGGCCGGGTCATCGGCGTGCTCACCGAGGCCCATGTGCTGCGGCGCTACGCGGAAGAGTCGGAAAAACGTCGGCGCGATGTGCTCGGCGAAGTTTGAATTTTGCGCGTTGCCGGCGGGAGCTACTTCCTGACCTTGCTGGCGTCCATCTTGATCGCGGGATCGAGCAGCCTGGTGGTGAAGGCGGTTTCCACTGCGAACGGCTTTTCCATGCCGAGATAGGTTTGCACCAGTTCGTAGTCCTTCTGCATTCGGGCGGCGTCGATCCAGCCCAATGCCTTGGTGGTGGTGAATTCGTCGGTCATCAGGAACTTGATGCGCTCCCACTGCTTCTGCTGGTTGTCCTTGTCGAGGCCGGAGGCCTGATCGAGCAACGCCTTCAGGCAGGGATCAACATCGGCGACGCAGGCGGCAAAGGCCTTCTGGGTGATGCGGACGAAATCCTCGGACAGTTTTGGGTTCTTGGCCAGGAACGCGCCATTGACGATCAGCGAATTGCCATAGGGATTGAGGCCGATGTCCTTCCAGTTGAGGTAGCCGAGATCGTCGCCGAACTCCTTCACCTTCAGGTCGTGCTCGTTGTAGAAATCGCTGATGATATCCACGGTATGACTCTTCAGCGCCGCGATTTTTGCGGTCGGCCCGATATTCACAAAGCTCACCGAGTCCGGCGCGATGCCCGCCGCCTTGGCAAACGCCGGCCACATCACTCGCGAGGCATCGCCGGGCGGGTTGCCTATCTTGTGGCCGGCGAATCCCTTGGCACCATCGACGCCGTAGCTCTTCAGCCAGTAGAAGGTCTGGCCGGTATTCGCATAGACGCTCATCAGCGCGACCACATCGGCGCCCTTGCTCTTCGCCACCAGCGTGGTGGCGAGATCGGCGACGCCGAAGGCCGATCCGCCGGAACCGACCTTCAACGACGAGACGCCGGACCCCTTGCCGACCTCGATATTGAGATCAATGCCGGCCTTCTCGTACCACCCCTGCGCCTTGGCGTAGTAATAAGGCGAGTGGTCCGCGGTCGGTGTCCAGTTCAAAATCAGATTGACGGACTCCGCGGCGCCGGCGGGAAGGGCTGGCGCGAGCAATGCGAGCGCCAGCCCTGCAATCCCAAGACCCTTCATGACAGCTCTCCCCGTGTGAGACCGGCTGACCGGCCGAAGCGATGGCGCTTGTGGTCGCGCGTCCGTCTGGTTACCAATGCAACAAGGGACCACACCAATTGTCAACTGTCTGGTTGGAAATGCCGCAACAACGATCAACTGCCGCCGAACCACGCAGGCGCGATCCGGCCGCGACACAGAAGAAGCTGCTGGTGGCGGCGCGGCGCGAATTCGCGCAGAGCGGCCTCGCCGGCGCCCGAGTCGATGAAATCGCCGCGCGGGCCGGCGTCAACAAGCAGCTGGTCTATCACTACTTCGGCGACAAGGACGCGTTGTACCTGGCGGTACTCGAATGGGTCTATGAGGAGATCCGCGCAAAGGAGCGCGAGCTCAATCTGGCAGGCCTGCCGCCCGACAAGGCGATCAAGAAGCTGATCGAGGCCTCGTTCGACCACCTCGCCGCGCACCCCGATTTCATTGTGCTGCTCAACGACGAAAACCGCAGCGGCGCCAGGCACGTACGCGGCTCGCGCAAGCTCGCGGCAATGCATTCGCCGCTGGTCGACATGGTCTCAAAAATCCTCGCCGAGGGCATCAAGGCCGGCACCTTCCGCAAGGGCATCAATCCCGTGCATCTCTACATTTCGATTGCAGGGCTGAGCTACTTCTTCTTTTCGAATACGCCGACGCTGTCGGCGATCTTCGGCAAGGACCTGTCGAGCGCCGCCGCCAAGCGCGCACGCCGCAAGCACGTCGTCGATCTTGTGATGCAGGCGCTGCGGCCATAGCTTCTAATCAACCATATGGTTGATTAATGCGTGGGATCGCGCTAGGCTGACAGGGTTCCGCGGCAGCTCGACGCCGGCGGGACAGCGGAAGGAGCACGCGGTGTCCAGCGACGGAATGCGGTCGGCCCGGTCGTTTGCGATCATCGTGATCGTGCATCTTACCGTGATCGTGCTGTGGCAAATTCTGGTCGATGCCTTTCACGTCCCGAAGTTCATTCTGCCCTCGCCGCTGGCGACCCTGAAGACGCTGGCCGCGCCGAACTATGCGTGGCTGTCCAATCTTGCGGTCACGGCGGTTGAAATCCTCGGCGGCTTTGCGCTCGGCGCTGTCGTGGGCGTGGCGCTCGCCGTCGTGTTCTGCTGGTCGCCGCTGATCAGCCTAGCGCTGCTGCCGCTGTTCGTGACGCTGAACATGATTCCGAAAGTGGCGCTCGGCCCGCTGTTCATCGTCTGGTTCAGCTACGGCATCTTTCCCAACATCCTGATCGCCTTCAGCATCTGCTTCTTCCCGATCCTGCTGACGACGGCGCGCGGCCTCAGCGAGGTCGAACCCGACCTGCTCGATCTGGTGAAATCGCTGCGCGGATCGCGCTGGACGCTGTTCCGCAAGATCCAGCTGCCGGGCGCGCTGCCTTACGTGTTTTCCGGCATGAAGGTCGGCGCCATCCTGGCCGTCGCCGGCGCCATCGTCGGCGAGTTCATCGCCTCCGAACGCGGGCTCGGCTACCTGATGATCCAGGTGCAGTCGTCGCTCGATACGCCCGCCATGGTGATGGCGGTGGTGCTGCTGACCCTGCTCGGGGTCGCACTTTACGGCCTCGTGCTTGGCCTCGAACGGATGTTCGTGGTCCGGGATGTCCGGCTGCAACAATAACAATCAGGGACGAGACATGCTGCTGACGCGTGACAATCTGCCGGACACCATTTCCGATATCGAAGCGCTCGACGACCTGTTGTGCCGGCCGAGCCAGGCGCTGATCGACGAGCTCGCCGATCTCGAAGGCGACATCATGATCCTCGGCGTCGCCGGCAAGATGGGCCCGACGCTGGCCGGCCTCGCCAAGGCCGCCCAGCCTGATCGCCGCGTCATCGGCGTGGCGCGTTTCAGCGACCCCGAAGCCAAAGCCTGGCTGGAGGTCCGCGGCATCGAGACTATCAGCTGCGATTTGCTCGATGAGGCCGCGATCCGAACGCTGCCGAAATCGCCGAACATTATCTTCATGGCCGGCCGAAAATTCGGCGCCGAGGGCGACCTGTCGCTGACCTGGGCGATGAATGCCCACGTGCCGGCGCTGATCGCACAGGCCTTTCCGGACAGCCGTATCGTCGCCTTCTCGACCGGCTGCGTCTATCCCTTCCTGCCGGTGACCGGCAAAGGCGCCGATGAAAGCCTGCAACCCGATCCGCCCGGCGAATACGCGCAATCCTGTGTCGGACGCGAGCGCATGTTCGAATATTTTTCGCGCAAATTATCGACGCCGGGCCGGCTGTTCCGGCTGAACTACGCGATCGATATGCGCTACGGCGTGCTGCACGACATCGCCAGCAAGATCTTGCAGGGCAAGCCGATCGACGTCAGCCTCGGCCATGTCAATTTCATCTGGCAGGGCGATGCCGCGTCGCAGGCGCTGCGCTGCCTGGCGCATTGCGACACGCCAACCTCCGCCATCAACGTCAGTGGCCACGAGATCCTCGCGGTGCGTGATCTCGCGGCGAAGCTTGGCGCCCGCCTCGGCCGTGCGCCTGTCATCACCGGCATCGAGCAGCCGACTGCGTGGCTGACCGACACCTCGCTGGCCGTCAGTTTATTCGGGTTGCCGATCGTCGATACCGACCAATTGATCGCCTGGACCGCGGACTGGGTGGCGCGTTCGATGCCAAGCTTTGGCAAGCCGACAAAATACGAGGTCCGCGATGGGCGGTACTGACCACAGCGCCATCCTCGGACTGCACATCGACGATGCGCGAGCCTGCCTCGCACTTTCCGAGGAAGCGCACTGGAATCAGACCGAAGCCGACTGGCGCTTTTTCCTGACCGAGGGCACCGTGTTCGGTATCCGCGACGGTGAGGGCCTGCTGATCGCCACTGCCGCGCTGCTGCCTTACGGCGGCGGCAACGCCTGGATCAGCATGGTGCTGGTCACGGCGGATTGGCAGCGGCGCGGCATCGCTACCAAGTTGATCGATACCAGCCTCGATACAGCCGCCAGATTGAAGCTCACGACCTGGCTCGATGCCACGCCGGCCGGCGCCGCGGTCTATGGCCCGCTTGGATTTACGCCGTCGGGAGAGTCGCAGCGGCTGCGTTTCGATGGCACGGCGACGCCGGCATCTGCACCACAGCTGCTGTCGATCGGGAACATTGAGGACCTGATCGCACGCGACCGCCGCGCCATGGACTTCGACCGTAGTGCTCTGCTGCACGAACTCGCCGGACGTTCCGGCTCGCGCATCGTGGCACGCGACGGCGCGATGGCGCTGATCCGCGACGGCCGCAAGGCGCGCCACATCGGCCCGCTGTTTGCCGATCATACCGCCTCAGCCGCAACATTGATCCAGGCGATCGTTCAATCCGAATCCGGACCATTCCTGCTCGATGTGGTCGGCGACCAGCGCAGGCTGGTCGACAGCCTCACGCCATCCGGATGGACCGTCGAACGGCCATTCCGGCGCATGCGCTTCGGCCGGATCAGAACGACGGGCACCGAGCCGCCATTCGCCGGCGCCGGCCCAGAATACGGATGAGGAAGTCATGCACCATAGCCAGATGAATCCGAGCGTGCGCCGCCTGATCGCCGAAGGCACGGTGATTCCCGCGCATCCGCTGGCGTTGGATGCCGGCCGCAAGCTCGACACCACGCATCAGCGCGCGCTGACGCGCTATTACATCGATGCCGGCGCTGGCGGGCTTGCCGTCGGCGTCCACACCACCCAATTTGCGATCCGCGATGTCGGGTTGTACCGACCGGTGCTTGAACTGGCCGCCGAGACCGCGGCGGCATGGACGACGCGACCGCTTGCATTGGTGGCCGGCCTCGCCGGACCGACAGCGCAAGCAATGGCGGAAGCGCAGACCGCGCGCGCGATCGGCTATCACGCCGGTCTCCTCAGCCTGGGCGCAATGAGGGCAGCGTCCGAGGATGACATCATCGCGCATTGCGAGGTGGTGGCCCGCGAGATTCCGCTGATCGGCTTTTATCTGCAACCCGCGGTCGGCGGCGTGATCCTGAGCGCGGATTTCTGGCGGCGCTTCGCCGCGATCGATAACGTCATCGCCATCAAGATGGCGCCGTTCAACCGCTATCGCACCCTCGATGTATTGCGCGGCGTCTGCGCCGCCGGTGCGCTGGACCGCGTCACGCTCTACACTGGTAATGACGACCACATTCTGCTCGACCTCACCTTGCCGTTCGATCTGCGCGACCAGGGCGTCACCACCCGCGTGCATATCCGCGGCGGCCTGCTCGGCCACTGGTCGGTGTGGACGGCGAGCGCGGTGAAGCAGTTTGAAATGTGTCACAAAGCGCGCGGCCAAGACAGTCTGCCCGCCGATCTGCTCGCGCTCGATGCCCGCGTCACCGACTGCAACAGCGCGTTCTTCGACGTCGCCAACAATTTTCACGGCTGCATCGCCGGCTGCCACGAAATCCTGCGGCGGCAAGGATTGCTCGACGGCATCTGGTGCCTCGATCCCGCCGAGGGCCTCAGTCCCGGCCAGATGCAGGAGATCGACCGGGTCTGCCGCGAACATGCCGATCTCGGCGATGACACCTTCGTCGCCGAGAATTTGCAGAAATGGCTGGCATGACCGAGGAGCCCTTCATCCGCCTGCGCAACGTGCGAAAAGTCTATCGCTCGCAGGGCAAGGAATTTTTGGCGGTCTCCGACGTCACCATGGACGTGCAGGAAGGCGAGCTGGTGTCGCTGGTCGGCCCCTCCGGTTGCGGCAAGACCACGGTGCTGAAAATCCTCGCCGGGCTGCACGATGCCGATGGCGGCACCATCCAGATCGGAAACGCCCGCACGCCGTTCAATCCCGAGCGCGACATCGGCATGGTGTTCCAGCAGGCGCTGCTGCTGAAATGGCGCACCATTCTGGACAACGTGCTGCTGCCGGCAGAAATCGTCGGGCTGCCGATCAAGGCGGCGCGGTCCCGCGCGCGCGACCTGCTGCAGCTCGTCGGCCTCGCCGGCCATGAAGACAAATATCCGCAGCAACTCTCCGGTGGCATGCAGCAGCGCACCGCGATCGCCCGGGCCTTCATCCACGATCCCAAACTGATCCTGATGGACGAGCCGTTCGGCGCGCTGGATGCGCTGACGCGCGAACAGATGAACCTGGAAATGCTGCGAATCTGGCGCGAAAGCGGCAAGACGATCCTGTTCGTCACCCACAGCATCCAGGAAGCGGTGTTCCTCGCCTCGCATTGCGCCGTGCTCACCGCCGGCCCGGCGCGGATGGCGGAATATTTCCCGATCGAGCTGCCATTTCCGCGGACGCTTGACGTCAAGACGACGGATGCGTTCGGGATCTATGCACGAAGGATTTATGCAAGCCTGGGATTGGCGCCGGGGACGTAAGACCCCATCGTCGTGGGGTGGGCAAAGCGAAGCGTACCCACCAATTACAATAATGCCGTCGCTGTGGTGGGCACGGCGCAAGTGCGCCTTTGCCCACCCTACAGATTAGTACTGATCGATCTCGTTCCGCACACGATCGAGAATCTCCTTCGGCGCCAGCACCAGTTCCGACCGCGTCAGCGGCTCGCCATCGCCCGGGCGGGTGGTGGCGATCATGCCGATCTTGGTCACGGTCAGCTCATCATGAACGGGATCGCAGCGATCGGCCTTGACGCCTTCGATGACCATGAGATCCTCGTCGCCGCGGAAGCGTGCGGCGAGCGCCCATTCGATTTCGCGGGGATTCTCGATGTCGATATCGTCATCGACCACGGTGACGAGCTTGAGCAAGTTGACCTGCCCCATCGCCAGCAGCACCGCGCGCTTGCCTTCGCCGAGTTTTGGTTTGTGCATCGAAATGACAGCATGCAGCCGGCCCATGCCGCCTTCGGTGATCAGCACACGCTTCACCGCCGGAATCATCCGCTGCAGCGCCTGGCACAATGTGGCGCCGATGGCGACGCCGCCAAGCAGGCAGTGCTCGCTGGCATAGCCCGGCAGGATCGCCTGGTAGATTGCGTCCCTGCGATGGGTGACGCAGCGAATGCTGCCGCCGATGCCAGCGCCGTAGTTGACATAAAAACCGTGGAATTCGGAGACTGGCCCCTCCTCGATCAGATCGGCGGGATCGAATTCGCCTTCGAGCACAATCTCGGCCTGAGCGGGCACTTCGAGATCGACGGTCCTGCATTTGACCAGTTGCAGCGGCTCGCCAAGCAGGCCGCCGATATTGTCGTATTCGTCGTCACCAAGGCCAAGATAAAGCTGCGAGCCCAGCAGCACCGCCGTGTGGTTACCGATCGCCACTGCAATCTGCAGCTTGTGGCCGCGTGCCTTGGCTTTTTCGGCGAGGAGGTAGAGATGATGATTCTTGGCGATGCCCGCCATGACACGCCCGCCGCCTTCCAGCCGCAGCCGCGCGATCGAGACATTGCGGCAGCCGGTCTCCGGATCCTTCGCGATGATCACGCCGGCGGTGATATAAGGCCCGGTCTCGCGCTCGAACCAGGTCGGCACCGGCAGCAGTCTTGCGAGGTCGATGTTGTCGCTGTGAACGACGTCCTGCGCCGGACCGCTCGCGACCATTACCGGCTTGATGGGATGCGTCAGCGCTTGCAGGCATCGCGCATCCAGTTGATCCCCGGCGATACCGAGCCCGTCCGCAAAGCGTTTTCGCGACACCAGCAGATTGCCAATCACCGGCAGCGTGCCGGTGTTTTCGAACAGCACGGCGGGCCCGCGATCGCGCAGCGCCAGTACCGCACCGAGTTCGAATTTCGGATCGACCTTTCGCGATACGCGATGCAGCTCGCCGGTCGCGCCTAGCGTGGCGATCAGGCCGCGCATGCTCTGGTCGGTCATTGAAACATCACTTCCTGCGCACACACGCATCGGCGCAATCGACTAAATATTCTGGCCATCGAGCAGCCGGATCGCCTCGTATAGCGTAGCCGCGCCGACCGCCAGTTGTTCGGGTTCGGACCATTCTTCCGGCGTGTGGCTCTTGCCGCCGCGGCAGGGAATGAACAGCATCGCGCTCGGTCCGATATGCGAGATGAAGGCGGCGTCGTGGCCGGCGCCGGAGGCCAGCGTCGTGGTGGAGTAGCCGAGTTTTTCGGCGCTGCGGCCGAGCAGGTCGCGCAGATGCGCATCGCACGGCGCCGGCGGGTTTTGCGACAGAATGGCAAAGCGCTCGCGATCGACTTTGGCGCGTGCGGCGATTGCCGCGCTCTCGCGGTCGAGCAACGCCACGAACTCGTCGACCAGCGCCGGCTTCTCGGCGCGGATGTCCAGAATCATCCTTGCGCCACCGGGCACCACATTGGCAGCGTTCGGGCTGATCTCCAGCACGCCGGCGGTGGCAACGAAATGGCCGTCCTTGCGCGCGGCGAAGGCGTGCGCCTGCTGCGCCACCAGCAGCACCAGTTCGGCGGCGGGGAGGCTGGCGTCGCGGCGATATTGCATCAGCGTGCTGCCGGCGTGATCGGCGGCCCCCTTCAGCACGATCTCGACGCGGGTGATGCCGGCGATCCCGGTGACCAGGCCCAGATCGAGCTTGTTGCTTTCCAGCACGACACCCTGCTCGATGTGCAGTTCCAGATAGCCGGCGATGGTCGGTCGCGGCATGCTGGCGATTGCAGCGGGATCGCCTCCGACGCGAACGATGGCTTCCGAAAGCGTCTCGCCCTGCGCGTTGGTATAGGTCAGCATCTTGGCATCCAATTCGCCGACCATGGCGCGGCTGCCGACGCAGGACAGGCCGTATTCGCTGGGCTCTTCGGCCAGGAAGTCGACGATCTCGATCGGATGCCGGAACTGATAGCCGGAGGCCTGCAGCGCGCGCACCGCTTCCAGCGCGGTGAGAATCCCGGCGGTGCCGTCAAAGCGGCCGCCGGACGGCACGGTGTCGGAATGCGAGCCCAGCATGATCGGCGGTGCGCCGGCGACGCTGCCTTCGAGCCGCGCGATCAGATTGGCGCCGGCGTCGAGCCGCACACTCATCCCGGCGCCCATAAACTGCTCGCGTAGCCAGGCGCGGCCTTCGAGAAAGCGCGGCGAGAACGAGCGTCGCGTCCACGGTTTGCCGGGATCGGTGATGACGGCGAGCGCCATCAGGTCATCCCACAGGCGTTGCTGGTCGATGGGTGGTTTTGCGGTGTCTGTCGGCATGGTCAAAGTTTGAAACTCGCTCGGTTCAATAGCCAATAGCTCTTGCCTAACCGGAGCATCAGAATTGCCAATATCTCGATCTCCGAGATCGGCATCCTTGATATCCGCCGGGACTGGCGCTTGTGTCGTAATTGTTGAACACTTTGCACGCAATGAATCAAGAAACGAACGGGAGAATGGAATGACCGGCAAGACCAAGAAAATCGCATGGGTGACCGGCGGCGGCACCGGGATCGGCAAGGCCGGCGCGGAAGCGTTGCTGGCGGACGGCTGGACGGTGATCCTCTCCGGACGCCGCGCCGAGATGTTGAAGGGCGTCGCCGACGAACTCGGCTCCAGGGGCCAGCCGGTCGAGGCGATGGCGCTCGATGTCAGCAATGCCGATGACGTCGGCAAGGTCGCCAACGCGATTTTGGCCAAACACGGTCGCATTGATCTCCTCGTCAACAGCGCCGGCGTCAACGTGCCGAAGCGCAGCTGGGAGGACGTCACCCAGCAAGGCTGGGACCAGATCGTCGACATCAATCTTAACGGCGTGATGTACTGCATGCGCGCGGTGCTGCCGGCGATGCGCGCGCAAAAGGACGGCTGCATTATCAATGTCGCGTCCTGGGCGGGGCGCATCGTCTCGAAGATGACCGGACCGGCCTATACCGCGACCAAGCACGCGGTGTTGGCGCTGACGCACTCCTTCAACATGGACGAATGCGTCAATGGCCTGCGCGCGTGCTGCCTGTCGCCGGGCGAGGTCGCGACCCCGATCATGAAGAACCGGCCTGTGCCGCCGAGCGAGGAAGTGATGGCACGGATGCTGCAGCCAGGCGATCTCGGCCGCACCATCGCCTTCATCGCCAGCATGCCGCCCCATGTCTGCGTCAACGAGGTGTTGATCAGCCCGACTTGGAATCGTTCCTTCGTGGCGATGTGAGGAGACTACTTCCCGCGCGACTTCGGCGTGAACGGCCCGGGCGGCGCATTGCCGATCAGTGACACACAGACCAGCGCCGCGATGGCGAGCCACACCGTCAGCCAGAAACCGTCGATATAGGCCAGCGTGTTGGCCTCGCGCTGCACCAGGCTGGCCAGCGTGCCGACGCCGCGCGCTTGCGCGAGGCCGGCGCCATGACTGGCGAAACGGCCGCTCAGTTGCGCCAGAATGCCGGTGACGTCGGCATCGCCGCTGGCGACGTGCTGGCCGAGCAGGTTGGAATGGATCTGCTCGCGGATCCGCAGCCAGGTGCCCATCAGCGCGATGCCGATCTCGGCGCCCCCGAGCCGCATCACCTGGATATACGCGGCGAAAGCGGTGGCGCGGGTCGGATCGGAATTCGACAGCGCGATGATCACGATCGGCAGCAACGTGAAGGACTGCCCGAGCGACTGCAGCAGCACCATCGGGATGAAATCGCCGAGAGACCAGTCGTGTGTCAGTTGCGTACCGAGCAAGGCGGCCGCAGCAAAGGCCGACAGGCCGATGATCAGCGTCAGTTTCACGTCGTAATAGCGGATCAGAACAATCGACAGCGGCACCAGCACGAGCATCGGCAGGATGGCGTAAGTGAGAAACAGCGAACCGGATTGCTCCGGGCGCAATTGTGCGATGGCGATGAGGAAATTCGGCGCCAGTGACGAATTCGACAGGCTGGTCAGCGTGTACAAAAGGATCACCACCAGCGCGAGGCCGATATTGCGCGACAGCAACACCTCGGCATGCGCCCATGGCCGTTGCACGAGGGACTCATTGATGAAGAAGCCGACCACCAGCAGCGCGCCGCCTGACAGCAGCGCGACCACGGTGCCGGAGCCCAGCCAGTCCAGCCGGTTGCCCTGATCCAGCCCGGCATAGACCATCGCCATGCCCGTGCCGAGCAGCAGCATGCCGCCCCAGTCAGCCTTCTCAACCAAATCTTTGTTTACAGGCTCATGCGGCGTGCCGAGATAGACGAACAGCGCCAGCAGCGGCGCAATGATGACGTCCTGCCAGAACAGCCATTGCCAGCCGATGTGGTCCACATAGAAACCGACCAGCGAGATGCCGGAATTCAGCGCGAAGCCGACGCGGATCGAATAGATCGCGATCGCCGGCAGCCACC
>JAQGKA010000062.1 GCA_028290355.1 Tardiphaga sp.
GGATCGATGTTGTTCTTGATCCAGATCAGGCCGTCGAGCACCATCGGACCGCAGTCCTTAGTGTCGATGTGATAGGTGTCGACGCCCGGATTCTTGCCGTCATCGGGATTCCAGCGATAGACGCGAAACTCGCGCGTCTCGGTGGCGCCGGCCGGCTTCGGCCATTCCTTGCCGCCGGTGATCTTGGAATTCTTCGGAAGTGCGAATTCGACCATGGTCTCAAGCCTTCGCTGTCATCAATATACCCGCGCCTTCGGCACGATGTACTGCACGTCGTTGGTCATCGTGTAATCGTGCACCGGGCGATAATCGATTGCGGTCTTGCCGCCCCCGTCCAGCCACGCCAGCGTGTGCTTCATCCAGTTCTTGTCGTCGCGATTCGGGAAGTCCTCGCGGGCATGGGCGCCGCGGCTTTCGGTGCGGTTCGCCGCCGAATCCATCGTCGCCACCGCTTGCACGACGAGGTTGTCGAATTCCAGCGTCTCGATCAGGTCGGAATTCCAAGTCAGCGAACGGTCGGCGACGGAGACGTCGCTGATGCCAGCATGAACCTTGTGGATCTGCTCGGCGCCTTCCTGCAGCACTTCGCCGGTGCGGAACACGGCGCAATTGTTCTGCATCACCAACTGCATGTTTTCGCGTAGCTTGGCGGTCGGCGTGCCGCCCGAAGCATAGCGATAACGATCGAGCCGGCCGAGCGACTTCTCGGCGGAATTGGCCGGCAGATCGGGCTGTTTGCCGTTGGGGGTCAGCTTTTCGGCGCAGCGCAGGGCTGCGGCGCGGCCGAACACCACGAGATCGATCAGCGAGTTGGAGCCGAGCCGGTTGGCGCCGTGCACCGAGACGCAGGCGGCTTCACCCACGGCCATCAGGCCCTGCACCACCGCGTTGTCGTCGCCGTCCTTCTTGGTGACGACCTCGCCATGGAAGTTGGTGGGGATGCCGCCCATGTTGTAATGCGCCGTCGGCACGATCGGGATCGGCTGCTTGGTGACATCGACGCCGGCGAAGATCCGCGCGGAGTCGGAAATGCCCGGCAACCGCTCGTGCAACACCTTGGGATCGAGGTGGTCGAGGTGCAGGAAGATATGATCTTTCTTCTTGCCGACGCCGCGGCCTTCGCGGATCTCGATGGTCATGGCGCGCGATACGACGTCGCGTGAGGCGAGGTCTTTCGCGGACGGAGCATAGCGCTCCATAAAGCGTTCGCCCTCGGCGTTGACCAGGTAGCCGCCTTCGCCACGCGCACCTTCGGTGACCAAACAGCCCGATCCGTAGATGCCGGTCGGATGAAACTGGACGAATTCCATGTCCTGCAACGGCAGGCCGGCGCGCAGCACCATGGCGCCGCCGTCACCGGTGCATGTATGCGCCGAAGTGCAGGAGGCGTAGACGCGGCCATAGCCGCCGGTGGCCAGAATGGTAGTCTGCGCCTTGAAGCGGTGCAGCGTGCCGTCGTCGAGCTTCAGCGCAATGACGCCGCGGCAGACGCCCTGGTCGTCCATGATCAGGTCGATGGCGAAATATTCGATGAAGAATTCTGCAGCGTGGCGCAGCGCCTGGCCGTACATGGTGTGCAGCATGGCATGGCCGGTGCGGTCGGCAGCAGCGCAAGTGCGCTGCGCCTGGCCCTTGCCGTAGTCCAGCGTCATGCCGCCGAACGGGCGCTGATAGATCTTGCCGTCCTCGGTGCGCGAGAACGGCACACCCCAATGCTCGAGTTCGTAGACGGCGTCGGGCGCGTTGCGCACCATGTATTCGATGGAATCCTGATCGCCCAGCCAGTCCGATCCCTTGACGGTGTCGTACATGTGCCAGCGCCAGTCGTCGGGATGCATGTTGCCGAGCGAGGCGGAGATGCCGCCCTGCGCCGCAACGGTGTGCGAGCGGGTCGGAAACACCTTGGTGATACAGGCGGTGCGAAGGCCGGCTTCACCGCAACCGACCACCGCGCGCAGGCCGGCGCCGCCGGCGCCCACTACGACGACGTCATAGGTGTGATCTTCGATGGGATAGGCGTGGCCGTTGGTGGCAGGTCCGCCAACGCCGTTTGCGCCATTGCCGTTCACGGCCATGCGCTACACTCCGGATGAAAGTTTAAGGATGGCGTAGATCGAAGCCAGCGCCACGGCGGCCGAGAAGAAGTTGTTGGCCATGATCGCCACCAGCTTGATCTTCTCGTCATGAACGTAATCTTCCAGCACCACCTGCATGCCGATCTTCATGTGCCAGACGCTGGCGACGATGAAGAGCAGCATCACGATGGCGACCAGCGGCGAACCGAGGATCTGCGCCGCGCCGGCCTGGTTGCGGCCGAGCAGCGACATCACGATCACGATCACCGGAATCATCAGCAGGATCATCGCCACCGCAGTGAGGCGCTGGCGCCAGAAATCCGAGGTACCGGAGTTCGAGGAGCCGAGACCGCGAACGCGGCCAAGCGGCGTGCGCATCGACTTCTGCGAATTTGAATTCGGGGGGCTCATCGTCCGCCTCCGATCACGTAGGCAATGATCCAGAGCAGCACGGTCAGGCCGATGCCGCCGATCAGCGCGGCCCAGGTCAGCCACTCCCTCTCAGACGCCTTGAAGCCGTAGCCGAGATCCCAGACCAGATGGCGGACGCCGCTCAGCATGTGATGGATCAACGCCCAAGTGTAGCCGAAGGCGATTAGACGGCCGAGGATGCTGCCGGTAAAGGCCTGGACGTGGGCGTAGGCGGCGGGGCCGGAGGCGGCGGCGATCAGCCACCAGACCAGCAGCAGCGTGCCGAAATACAGTGCAACGCCGGTGGCGCGATGGACGATGGAGAGCGCCATCGTCAGGGTCCAGCGATAGACTTGCAGATGAGGCGAAAGCGGGCGTTCGATCCTGGCGGTCATTCAGCAACTTTGACAGGTTGGTGGGCGGGAGAGAGCCCGATTGGGGATCGCGTAGAGCAATTCTATTTACGAACTCGAAACAGCCAGTGCAATCGCGAAATCGCATCCTGCGAACGGCTGTTCATAACTTCAAATGAGCCTTGCATTTGTAGCTATTGACAGCCTTCGCGGGCACTGATGGCAGTTGCCGCTGAAGCCCGATTCATGAACGTCTGTGGAAGCAGCGACGGGCGGTAATCAGGGCGGGAACGATCATGGCCGGACTCGATGGCACCGAATTGCTCGAACTGGCCGCTTTGCTGATTGCGGTGGGGGCGCTGTCCGGCTTTCTCGCCGGCGTTTTCGGGATCGGCGGCGGCGCCATCCTGGTGCCGGTGTTCTACGAATGCTTCCGGATCGCCGGCGTGCCGCTGGAAGTCCGGATGCCGCTGTGCATCGGCACCTCGCTGGCCATCATCATCCCGACCTCGATCCGCTCGTACCGCGCCCACTATGCCCGCGGCGCGGTGGACATGGACATCCTGCGCAAATGGTGGATCCCGGTGCTGGTCGGCGTCGTCCTCGGCAGCATCACCGCGCGCTACGCGCCGGAACGGCTGTTCAAGATCGTGTTCGTGCTGGTGGCATGGTCCGCCGCCGCAAGGCTGCTGCTGGCGCGGGACACCTGGCGCTTCGGCGACGACCTGCCGACCGGGCCGCTGATGAAGATCTACGGATTTTTCGTCGGCCTGCTCTCGACCCTGATGGGGATCGGCGGCGGACTGTTTTCGAACCTGCTGATGACCTTCTACGGTCGACCGATCCATCAATCGGTTGCGACCTCCTCGGCACTCGCGGTGCTGATCTCGATCCCCGGCGCCATCGGCTATGTCTATGCCGGCTGGCCCGCGGCGGCGCGGTTCCCGGATATCGTCGCGCTGCAAGTGCCGTTTGCCATCGGTTACGTCTCGCTGATCGGCGCGGTGCTCGTGATGCCGACCAGCCTGATGATCGCCCCGCTCGGCGTCAGGGCCGCGCATGCGATGTCGAAGCGTACGCTGGAAACCGCGTTCGGCGTCTATCTGTTCGTCGTCGGCAGCCGGTTTGTCATCAGCCTGCTGTAGCGCATCGTAATAGTATTCGATTCCATTTTGCGATTTATGCGGGGACGCGCCGCTTCGCATTGAGAATTCGATGGACCATTCGCACCACGATCACGCTGGCCATGACCGCGATCATCACGATCACGCCGGCCACACCCATGGCCCCGGCGGCCACGTCCATGCGCCCGCCAATTTCGGCATGGCGTTCGCGATCGGCATCGCCCTCAACAGCGCCTTCGTGGTGGTCGAGGCCATCTACGGCTTTGCCAGCGGCTCGATGGCGCTGGTCGCCGACGCCGGGCACAATCTGTCCGATGTGCTGGGGCTGGTGGCCGCATGGACCGCGGCGGTCCTGTCGCAGCGCGCGCCGACGCCGCGCTTCACCTATGGGCTGAAAGGCTCCTCGATCCTCGCCGCGCTGTTCAACGCCGTATTCCTGCTGGTGGCGGTAGGTGCGATCGGCTGGCAGGCCATTCTGCGGCTGTTCGATCCCCAGCCGGTCGCCGGTGTCACCGTGATGGTGGTGGCCACTATCGGCATCGCCATCAACGGCATCACCGCCTGGCTGTTCGCCTCGGGCCGCAAGGGCGACCTCAACATCCGCGGCGCCTATCTGCACATGGTCGCCGATGCCGCCGTGTCGGCCGGCGTGGTGCTGGCGGGCCTTGTCATCCTCTGTACCGGCTGGACGTGGCTCGACCCGGTCACCAGCCTGCTGATCAGCGCGCTGATCGTCTGGGGCACCTGGGGCCTGCTGCGCGACTCCACCGCGATGTCGCTGAACGCGGTGCCGCGGGGCATCGATCCCGCCGCCGTGCGCGGCTATCTCGAACAATGCAGCGGCGTGTCGCAGGTGCATGACCTGCACATCTGGCCGATGAGCACCACCGAGATCGCGCTGACCTGCCACATGGTGATCCCCGCCGGCCCGCCCGGCGACGCCTATCTGATGGACGTGGCGCATCGGCTGAAGCGCAATTTCGGCATCGAGCACGCCACCATCCAGGTCGAGACCACACCTGCGTCACCGTGTTCGCTGGTGCCGGATCATGTGGTCTGATCAAACCTTGAAAACGCCGCACCGACAAAGTTCACTGAAAGCACGATGACGAAGGTTGATCACAGCGCGAAGGTATCGGGGTTCGGAGGCCGTCTGCGACGGCTGCCGTTCGTGCTGGCGCTGACGCTCGGTTTGCTGCTGTCGCTGATGCACTGTGCCAATTGCGGCCTCGCCTTTGCCAACGCCGATTCGTCCGCTGTGACCATGACGAACGACACGAGCACGCCGCCAGATTTGCCCGACGAGCAATTGCCCGCGCATAGCGGCCACTGCCTCTCGCATGTCACAGCGCAGAGCGTAATGGTTACCACTTCGCCGGCCGATCTGCCGCTCCGCGCGCCTGTGTTCGCCGGAGATCAGACCCCCGCCTCGCTCGCCGGCCTGCCGCTGTTCAAACCACCCCGCGTCTGACCTCCCTGCGGCCTGTGGAGGCCCAAGGCATGCCCGTTGTCCCTGTGACTTCGCGGCAGCCTGCACGCATGGACAATATGGTTGGCACAGCACGGGCGTTCGCTCGGTGCGGGATGAACTCTCATGATCAGGATTTTATGGCTGGCAGCCGCGGTGGTGCTCGGCACCGCGCCGCTACGCGCGCATGACGAAAAGCCGGGCACGCAGACAGAGCATCACGACGAAGCGCTGGTGAAGCTCAGCGCCGCGCAGATCGAGACCGGGAAATTCGCGATCGAAGACGTCCGCGGCGGCGTGCTCGGCAAGCGCATCGTGGTGCCCGGCTCGATCGTGCCGAGCGGCGATCACATCGCCCGCGTCGCGGTGCGGCTGCTCGGCACCGTCGCGGAGTTGCGCAAGCAGCTCGGCGACGCCGTGGTGGCCGGCGAGGTCGTCGCGGTAATCGAAAGCCGCGAGGTGGCCGACGCCAAGAGCGAATATCTCGCCGCACGGCTGGTGTTCGACCTGCAGCAGACCCTGTTCAACCGCTCGCGATCGCTGTGGGACGGCAAGGTGCTCAGCGAGAACGACTTTCTACGCGCGCGCACCACCTTCGAGGATGCCCGCGTCAAGCTCGAACTGTCGCGACAAAAGCTGTTCGCGCTCAGCCTCAACGCCGAACAGATCGAGGCGCTGCCGCAGCAGCCGGTGGAAACGCTGCGCCGGCAGGAACTGCGCGCGCCGATCGCCGGCCGCATCGCCGAACGCCGTGTCGAGCTGGGCTCGCTGGTCGGCCGCGAGGGCCAGGAAAGCGAGTTGTTCGTGATCGTCGATCTCAGCGTGGTGTGGGCCGAACTCGCCGTCGCGTCGGCCGATCTCGGTCATATCCGCGAAGGCCAGTCCATCAGCATTGCGTCAGGCGGCGGCGCGCCGTCGCCGGCCACCATCATGTTCATCAGCCCGCTGCTCGACAAGGACACCCGTTCGGCGCGCGTGGTCGCGTCGGTCGACAATGCCGCGCGGGTCTGGCGGCCGGGGGCTTTCGTGTCGGCGGCAATCCCGATCGACCAGACGCCCGCGAATCTCGCGGTGCCGAAGTCGGCGCTGCAGACCCTGGAGCGCGACAACGTGGTCTTTGTTCGCACCGACGGGGGTTTCGAAGCGCGCAAGGTCTCGCTCGGCCGGCAGGATGGCCGCATCGCCGAAGTGACCGCGGGCCTGAAGGCCGGCGAACGCATCGCCACCGCCAATACCTTCGTCCTCAAGGCTGACCTCGGCAAGGCCGCGGTCGAGCACGAGCACTAGGACACAAGAGATGATCAGCCGCATACTCGCTCTCGCGATCCAGCGCCGCTGGATCGTCGTGCTGCTCAGCCTCGGTGCCGTCCTGTTCGGCGCCTGGTCCTTGACGCGGCTGCCGATCGACGCCGTCCCGGATATCACCAACACGCAGGTGCAGGTGAATACGACCGCGCCGGCGCTGTCGCCCGCAGAAATCGAAAAGCAGGTGACGCTGCGGATCGAGACCGCGCTGGCCGGCATCGCCGGGCTGGAAAGCACACGCTCGATCTCGCGTAACGGCTTTTCGCAGGTCACCGCCGTCTTCACCGACAGGACCGACATCTACTTCGCGCGGCAGCAGGTCAGCGAACGGCTGATCGAACTGCGCGCCAGCCTGCCCGAGGGCGTCGATCCGAAGATGGGGCCGATCTCCACCGGGCTCGGCGAAATCTACATGTGGTCCGTCGCCTTCGCGCCATCGGCGCAAGGCATCTACGTGACGCCGGAAGGCGAACGCCTCGGCACCGACATCGCGCGCGCGGCTTACTTGCGCACGGTGCAGAACTGGATTATCCGGCCGCAGATCCGGAGCGTCCCCGGCGTGGCCGGCGTCGATTCCATCGGCGGCTACGTGAAGCAGTACCAGGTTCAGCCCGATCCGCAGAAGCTGGTCGCGCTGGTGCTGTCATTCGGCGACATCGTTCGCGCCATCGAGGCCAACAATGTCAGCCGCGGCGCCAGCGTGATCGAACGCAACGGCGAAGGCATCGTCGTCAGATCCGGCGGGCGGCTGGAAGACGTTACTGACATCGGCAACGTCGTGGTCAGCACACGCGGTTCGGTACCGGTACGCATCAGCGACATCGCAGATGTTGAAATCGGCGGCGAGATTCGCACCGGTAGTGCCAGTGCAAACGGCCATGAAGTGGTGATCGGCACCGCGCTGATGCTGATCGGCAGCAACAGCCGCACCGTGGCGGCGGCCGTGGATGCGCGTCTGGCGCAGGTGCGTCGCACACTGCCCGCGGGCATCGAGGTCACCACCGTGCTCGATCGCACGCAGCTGGTGGATTCCACGGTACGCACCGTCGCCACCAATCTCGGCGAAGGCGCGCTGCTGGTGATCCTGGTGCTGTTCGTGCTGCTCGGCAATTTTCGCGCGGCGCTGATTGCGGCGCTGGTGATCCCGGTGGCGATGCTGATGACCGCGGCCGGCATTCTGCAGGGCCGGATCAGCGCCAATTTGATGAGTCTCGGCGCGCTGGATTTCGGCCTGATCGTCGATGGCGCGGTGATCATCGCGGAAAACGCGCTGCGGCACCTCGCCGAGAAGCAGCAGGCGACGGGGCGCTCGCTGACGCTGTCCGAACGCCTGCAGACCGTGCAGGCGGCCGCGGAGGAAATGATCGGGCCCAGCGTCTACGGCCAGGCCATCATCATGCTGGTCTATTTGCCGCTGCTCACTTTCACTGGCGTCGAAGGAAAAATGTTCCAGCCGATGGCGCTAACGGTGCTGCTGGCGTTGGCCGCCGCCTTCGTGCTGTCGCTGACCTTCGTGCCGGCAATGATTGCAATCCTGGTCACCGGCCGCGTCAGCGAGGGCGACAACGCCGCGGTGCGCTGGCTGAAGAAAGTCTACGCGCCGGCGCTAACACGCACGATCAGGCGCCCGGCAGCAGCGATCATCGGCGCCGTCGCGCTGTTCGGCCTCGCTCTGCTGCTATTCGCGCGGCTTGGCGGCGAATTCATCCCGACGCTGGACGAGACCAACGTCCTGCTCACGGCGACCCGTATTCCCAGCACCTCGCTCCGCCAAGCCCAGAGCATGCAGCTCGACGTCGAAAAGGCGATCGGTGGCCTGCCCGAGGTGGCACTGGTGTTCACCAAAACTGGAACGGCTGAAACCGGCTCGGACCCCATGCCGCCAAATATCTCGGACACCTACATCATCCTGAAGCCGCCAGCGGAGTGGCCGGATCCCAACCTCGGCAAGGCCGAGTTGCTTGAGAGAATGGAAGCTGCTGTCAAGGAGTTGCCCGGCAACAGCTATGACTTCACGCAGCCGATTCAGATGCGCTCGAACGAATTGTTAGCCGGGGTGCGCGGCGATCTCGCGATAAAAATCTTTGGCGATGAATTCGAATCGCTGCTGCAAACCGCCAACCAGGTCGCGGCGATCCTGCGCGCCACCAAGGGCGCCGCCGACGTCAAGGTCGAACAGGCGGAGGGACTGCCAATGCTGGATGTGGCGGTCGACAAGGCCGAGATCGCACGACGCGGCCTCAACCTCGCGACGGTGCACGAGGTGATCGGCACCGCGATCGGCGGCCGCGGCGCCGGCGCCGTGTTCGAAGGCGATCGGCATTTCGAAATCGTGGTGCGGCTGCCGGAACACATCCGCGGCGATCTCGATGCGCTGAGGAACTTGCCCGTGTCATTGCCGCTGAACGGCACGACGCCGGCGACCGTACCGCTCGGCCAGCTCGCATCGTTCAACTTTAGCGAAGGCCCGAACCTGATCAGCCGCGAGAACGGCAAGCGCCGCATCGTCGTCACGGCCAATGTCCGCGACCGCGATATTGCTTCCGTCGCCAACGAGGCGCGGGCGGCAATCGACGCACAGGTCAAGCTGCCGGCCGGCTATTGGATGACATGGGGCGGCCAGTTCGAGAACCTCGCGGCGGCGCGCGAACGGCTCGCGCTGGTGGTGCCGGCCTGCTTCGTGCTGATCTTTCTGCTGCTGATGAGCGCGCTGGGTTCGGCGCGCGATGCGCTGCTGGTGTTCAGCGCGGTGCCGCTGGCGCTGACCGGCGGCGTGCTGGCGCTGTGGCTGCGCGGGATTCCATTTTCGGTGTCGGCGGCGGTGGGCTTCATCGCGCTGTCGGGCATCGCCGTGCTGAACGGGCTGGTGATGCTGACTTACGTGAAACAGTTGATGGCCGACGGCCGCAACCGGCTGGAGGCGATCTTCGAGGGCGCGCTGACGCGGCTGCGGCCGGTGGCGATGACGGCGCTGGTGGCGTCACTGGGCTTCGTGCCGATGGCGCTGGCGACCGGCACCGGCGCCGAGGT
Source organism: Tardiphaga sp. (assembly GCA_028290355.1). Classification (GTDB taxonomy): domain Bacteria; phylum Pseudomonadota; class Alphaproteobacteria; order Rhizobiales; family Xanthobacteraceae; genus Tardiphaga. The sequence continues at coordinate 9,767 of JAQGKA010000062.1, forward strand.
GCAGCGGCCGATCGCCACCGTGGTGATCGGCG
>JAQGKA010000066.1 GCA_028290355.1 Tardiphaga sp.
CCCCGGCGGCCCAGCTGGCGTGCAGGGGCTCGACGCCCTTCTTCCATTCGGCGAGCTGTTCCGGGGTCAGCTTGTAGACCTCGTGATCCGGCAGCGCCTTCATCTTGGTGCGGCCATTGGCTTCGAAGTCGACCCAGGGATCGGTGACCTTGGACGCCCATTCCGGCGTGCAATGGTCGTCGATGATCTTCTTCTGGCCATCCGACATCGAATTATATTTGGCGAGGTTGATGTTGTAGGTGAAGACCGTGGAGTAGAGCGGCGCGTCGATGTGGTACTTCACCACCTTGTCGATTCCGAACAGGAAGATCGATCCCCAGGGGAAAGCGATCTCGTCGGCGACGCCACGCTCGATGGCGTCACGGGATTCCGGCGCCGAAGCCTGCACATTGGTGCCGCCGAACAGTTTTACCATTTCGCCGATGGTGCTTTGCGCGGGACGCACCTTCACGCCGGCCAGATCGCCGGGCACCACGATCTTCTTCTTGCCATGCAGCGAGCCTGGATCATGGATGAAGGCGAAGCAGAGTTTGGTGTCCTTCATCTCGGTAGGCGCGTATTTGTGGTACCACTCGTTCAGCGCGAGGGTGCCCTTCTTGCCGTCGGAGAAAACGAAAGGAAGCTGTCCCGCGGAAACGATCGGGAAGCGGCCGGGTTGATAGCCGGGGTTGATGTAGGTGATGTCGGCGATGCCGTCGCGCGCCATGTCGTAATGGTCGAAAGCCTTGCCTAGTTGCTCGGAGGGGAACACCGTCATCTTGATGGTGCCGCCCGAGACCTTCTCGATATCGGCGGCCCAGGCCTGCGTCGCCGGTACCAGCGGATGCGCCGGCGGCACCCACAGCGACACCTTCATGGTGACGGTCTTGTCCTGCGCGAAAGCCGGTTGCACGGCAGGCGTCGCGGCTGCAGCAACAACCAGCAACGCAAATAGTGCTTTCCTCATCGACATTTCTCCCTCGTTTCAGCGGGCCTTGAACGGCCCTTTGCGAATATTGTTATATGATATAATTATCATTGCAACCCTGCCCGACAAGCTGCATGCCGCCGCTTGACTCGTCAACTCGGGCGACCGACACAGTCTATAATAATAAGCGCAGGAGCAAGTGTTGCGGACAAAAGTTGCCATCATCGGTGCCGGCCCGGCGGGAATGCTGCTCGGACAGTTTCTGCACAGCTACGGCATCGACAACGTCATCCTGGAACGCAAGGACCGCGACTATGTGCTGGCGCGGATTCGCGCCGGCGTGCTCGAACAGGGCACTGTCGGCATGCTGGAAAGACTGGGGATCACCGAGCGGCTGCATCATGAAGGCCTGATCCACGACGGCATCGAACTGCTGTTCGGCGGCGTCCGCCATCGCCTCGACCTCAAGCATGCCTCCGGCGGCAAGGTCGTTACCGTCTACGGCCAGACCGAAGTGACCCGCGACCTGATGGACGCCCGCGCCAAGGCCGGCCTCACCACCATCTACAATGCCGACAATGTCAGCCTGCATGATTTCGATGGCGAGCAGCCCCGCGTGCGCTACGTCAAGGATGGCGTCGGCCATGAGATCGCCTGCGACTTCATCGCCGGCTGCGACGGCTTTCACGGCGCCAGCCGGCACAGCCTACCCGCCAGTGCGGTCCAGACTTTCGAGCGGGTCTATCCGTTCGGCTGGCTCGGCCTGCTCTCCGATACGCCGCCGGTGTCGCCAGAATTGATCTACACCAATCACGAGCGCGGCTTCGCGCTATGCTCGATGCGCTCCATGACCCGCAGCCGCTATTACGTGCAGTGCTCGCTCGACGAACATGTCGACAACTGGTCCGATGACAGGTTCTGGGACGAACTGAGGAGCCGGCTCGACTCCGAGGCCGCCGAGAGCCTGATCACCGGACCCTCTATCGAGAAGAGCATCGCGCCGCTGCGCAGCTTCGTCGCCGAACCGATGCGGTTCGGTAAATTGTTTCTCGCCGGCGACGCCGCCCACATCGTGCCGCCGACCGGCGCCAAGGGACTGAATCTCGCCGCCAGCGATGTGCATTATCTGTCGCAGGCGCTGCGCGAATTCTACGACGAAAAATCCACTGCTGGGATCGACGGCTATTCGGTGCGCGCGCTGGCGCGGGTCTGGAAGGCCGTGCGGTTCTCGTGGTGGATGACCTCGATGATGCACCGTTTCCCCGACAGCGACGGTTTTGGCGGCAAGATCCAGCAGGCCGAATTGGACTATGTGGTGCATTCGCAGGCCGCGACGTCAGCGCTGGCGGAGAATTATGTGGGACTACCGCTGTAGCGTCTTCTGCAGGACGGGTGGAGCGCAGCGATACTTACCACCTTCGCGAACGCCCATGATGGGTATCGCCGTTGGCCGCGCAAACGCGCGCCCAACGCCTCCACCCATCCTATGCTGCCATCCTGTTTTAAACTTTGTTGGCTGAATATTTGGCCTGTGCCTCGCGCCGGGACCGGTTCAATAGTGACCGCAGTGTCAAACCGGATTTTTTTGCATGATCGATCCCGATATTCCCGAAGGCTTCGAGCCGCATTTCCGGAAGAGTCCGCTTACCGCGCCATGGGAGCCTATCTATTCCAAGGTGACAGACAAGGCGGTCATCATCGGATTGCGGCTTGCCGAGCCGCACACCAATTCGCGCGGGCTGGCGCATGGCGGGTTGATCTCCTCGCTCGCCGACAATGCCATGGGCCTGAGTTGCGGCCATGCGCTCGGCGGCGGTACACGGCTGGTGACGGTCAGCCTCACGGTGGATTTCATCGGCGCCATTGCGATCGGGCAATGGCTTCAGGTGGAGACCGACGTCATCAAGACCGGCAGCACACTGTGCTTCGCGCAGTGCTTCGTCACCTCCGACGGTGTGCCAAGCGCCCGTGCCAGCGCGACATTCCGGGTGGCGCCGAAGAAGGCGTGAGCGTTTCAAGTTCCGCAACAATGAATTGCCAACTGCGATCATTCCGCCGGGCCGGCCAAGAGGCCATCTTGTCGGGGACGGCGGGCATGCGCTCGCCCGGAATATGCTGTTGGGAGATTTTCGATGACCGACGCCCTCCATTATTCCAGCGATGTCGCCTTCACGCCGGCGGTGAAAGAAATTCAGGCCCGCAAGGGTTCGCGCCACGCTTATGCGCGGGTCGAGGAGAACGGCGGCTGGCGCACCGAGGTCGATGACAACCTGACGGCATTCCTGGCAGAAACGAACAGCATGTTCCTGGCCACGGCCAGCGCTGACGGCCAACCCTATATCCAGCACCGCGGCGGGCCGAAGGGCTTCATCCGGATTCTCGACAAGCAGACGCTGGCCTTCGCCGATTACAGCGGCAACCGGCAATACATCACCCAAGGCAACTTGGCGGAAAACCCAAAAGCCAATATCTTCCTGGTCGACTACGCGCATCGCCGCCGCGTCAAGATCTGGGGCGAAGCACGTGTCGTCGAAGACGATCCGGCATTGCTGACATCGCTGATGCCGGCCGGCTACAAGGCGCGGCCCGAACAGGTGATCCTGTTCAAGATTGCGGCCTGGGATACCAATTGCCCGCAGCACATTCCGCAGAAATTCGACGCGGCCGATGTCGCCGCTGCGCTGGCGAGCCGCGATGAGCGGATCGCCGAACTGGAAGCGGAGCTGGCCGCCTTGAAAGGTCAGCCAGCTCCCGCTCACTAGCGGGCTGCACTATGCTGCTTGCCTGGACGGTAACCAGGCGTGGTCCGGATAGAAAAGCTCCATCATGCGGTCGACGTAGTCGGTCAGGTCAGCGTATTCCAACGCGCGCCGTCGCAAGGGGGAATCAAAGAACGGCGTCATCAGGCCGGCAAGTGCGCCGAAGGCGGTCGCATCGGCCCCGCAGGGCTTGTTCCCCATTAGATAGAGTTTGCCAGCGAGCAGTACTGACAAGGCCGAGAGCGAACGAGAGGCGAGGTCGAGCGTTTCCTCGGGCGCGTGCCGGCCGAGACCGCTAAGCCGGTAGTTGCCTGCAGTACCAGCTCGCGCATTCTCTCGCAGTTCGCGGCGCCGCTCTTCAGGCGCGCCGTCGAAGAAATGTGCCGGCCCCTTGTCGAAATTCTCCGGAATCGTCCAGCGCGCACCGACCAGCGCCCAGTAGACGTGATGCTCGATCATCCGTTCGATGGCCCAGGCTTGTGCGCGCTGCTGCTGGTCAAGGCCCTCGTCGAAATCGAAGCCATATTTCCGCTCGATATGCGCGCGGATGAAGGTGGAATCGGCAATGCTATCGGCTTCGTCATCGATATAGGGAAGCTGCCCCTTCGGCGACGCCGGCGGCATTGCCTTTTGCTTCCGGTAGGCGAGATCGGCCATCTTGAGCTGGACCTCGGTCTTGGTCACGAAAGGGCTGATTTCCGGCAGGCCGAAGCCGGCGCCAAAGCCGTAAAGAGTAATCATGCGATGCGTCCTGTTCCTGAAAAGTGCGCCAAACTAACCGGCTGCTGCTGCCACCGTGGTGTCAGCAGCAGCGTCCGTCGTTGAATTCCGGAAGGTCGAGGCGACCCGTTTGCGCCCGGCCGCCGATAGAGCGCATAACGACCGCAAGCCGAGACCGATGACCGCCCAGCGGAGGTCCCCTGAAGCCGGGTCGAGCGCAATGATGCGTTCCAGCATCCATGCCCTTGTGTGCCAAAGAGGCCCAAAACCCCTGTGGACGCGGGAGCCATAAGGAATAATCATTTGGAAAAGCCTTCGTCTGTTCAAGCGATGGCCCGGTATAGCTACCCCCTGCTGCCACCATGCTGTCAGCATCGACGGCCTCCCTCCCAAAGAGATCTCACATGAGACGCGCCGACCGGTTGTTTGAGATCATCCAGGTGCTTCGGCGCACCCGAAAGCCATTGACGGCTGACGCCATCGCCGCCGAGCTGGAAACCTCAAAGCGGACGATCTATCGCGATATCGCGACCCTGATGGCGCAGCGCGTGCCGATCCGCGGCGAGGCCGGGATGGGCTACATCCTGGAGCGCGGCTTCGACATGCCGCCGCTGATGTTGACGCCGGACGAGATCGAGGCTGCCGTGCTCGGCGCGCAATGGGTCGCAGGCCACGCCGATGCTGCGCTCGCCAAGGCCGCCGAAAATCTGATCGCAAAAATCGCCGACACCGTCCCTGAACGATTGCGGCCATTCGTGCTCGAGCCCGCCAGCCGCGCACGCCCGCACTGGCAGGCCGAACCCGATCGTCTCGACATGGTCCTGGTGCGGGCGCACATTCACGCCGGCAAGAAAGTTCGGCTCCGATATCGCGACGAACACGGTCGCGACAGCGAACGTACCATCTGGCCGATTGCGGTCGGCTATCTTGAGGCGGTGCGGCTTCTGGCGGCGTGGTGCGAATTGCGCAAGGATTTTCGCAGTTTCCGCACCGACCGGGTGGTCGAGGCAACCTATCTCGACGAGAGATATCCCGAACGTCGCGAAACGTTGCGGATCAAATGGCGCAAGACGCTGGCCTGGGAACAACCGAAAGACGCCTGATGACCATCCTGGATCAAACCTCGCCCAGCCCCTGCCAGGCCTGCGGCGCCTGCTGTTCGTATTCCAGCAACTGGCCGCGCTTCACCATCGAGGACGATGCGGACCTCGATCTGATCCCTGAGAAGTTCGTCAATGAGCGGCTGTCGGGAATGCGCTGCGAGGGCGACCGCTGTAGCGCGCTGACCGGCAAGGTCGGCACCGCCACCGCCTGCGGGATCTATGCAATCAGGCCGGAAGTATGCCGGACTTGCATGCCCGGGGATCCGGAATGCGCGATGGCGCGACGCAGGCATGGCCTGCCGGTGCTGGCCGTCGAATAGGCGTCGCCGGCTCAGGCCGTGGCGTGAACCAGTTCTTTCTCGTCGAGATCTTCGTCGTCTAGATCGTCATCGACCGGCGTAAAGATTCTGAGCGGCTTGGTCGACAGCGTGATCGCCTTGCGGTTGCCGTAGGACGATGATGCCGCGGGACGCGACACTGAGGTCTCGTGCGACAGCGCGTACAGCGTCGAGCCGACCCGGCCGCCGAGCTGGATCAGCTCGCGTTCGTCGCAACTCGCTGCGATGGAAATCGCCAGCGCATGCAGATGGCTGCGGCGGTAGCAGAACAGCGCCAGCATCGCACGGACGTCGGACGATACGCTCTCGACGAGCTGCGGCAGGCCATTTTCGTTTGCCCGGTACATTGCACCGAGCAAATCTTCCTGGACTGGACAGAAATCGTTTTCAAAAGCTTGGCGGCTCGACCACATGGCGGTTCTCCTCGGTAATGAGGATGCCGTGTAATTTACTAACGCAGGGTTAACCAACAGCCGCATTGGGCTTATGGCCCCCTTGAACGGGAACCGCGAATCAGACAAGCCGCGCCGCATTTCCGCCGTGATGGAACCGGTTTGCGCATCAGCTGTTGGCGACGATGAAGATCGCCAGGAAGAAGTCGGTGAGGTGGTGCAGCGCCTGGTCGATGCCAATCAGCCACCAGAACCACAAATGGCCCGGCGCGATGCCAAAATGGGAGACGCAAAGTCCCTTGGCACGGTCGATGGTGATGTGGATGGCGAAATCGATCAATCCAATGAACCACAGCCTTGGCTGCGCGGCCGCCACAAACAGGGTGGTCAGCACCCCGTGAATGGCGCAATGCGCCAGCAGCGGCAGTGCCCAGCCGGTCTTGCGGTCCTTGCCGAGTGCCATCCACGACGTCTGCAGGAAAAAGTCCGCGACCACGTGTTTGGCGGTCAGGATGAGCATCCACCCGACCAGCCCGCCAAGGGCTACCGACGACGACATTGCGGGAAACGACAAGTGGACGTCCTTCTCACCGGGCCTCAACGGTAGGGCGCACAAACCGAAGTCTGCATGCTCATCCTATTTATGACACCCCAAATCCGGGAATGCACGCTGTGGAACCAAAAACCCACCGCTTCCTGCTGCTCATGTCGCCGGGGCTGCCCCCGCCCGGATCTCCCCGATCGCCTTGCGCAATTGGTCACCTTTGGGATCACGCGGCACGGCACGGGCTTGCGAGATCGCAGCCGAAAGATCGGGAAGCACCAACGTGCCGTCGAATACCGGCTTTGCCAACCCGTCGATGATCTGGTGCCACGCCGCGAGGCCGTGGCGGTAACCGGTTCCGTAGCCCTCGATCATCGTGGCGGTCTGCACGACCGCCGCGACGGCGTCGGGCTGCTTGGTCAGGCTGCGGTCGATCATGTGCAGCCAGCGCTCGACCCAGACTCGCTCCGTGGCATAGCGCACCGACAGCAGCCGCCAGCGCCGCAGCGAGGCTTCGATTTTGAGGCGGCGGATACCCCACCAGCTGACGGTGCTGAAGCGAATTGGCACCGTCCGATGCGAGCAGCCGATGCATTCCAGCGCCCACATGAGGGGTTCGCCGGCAATCTCCGGCAGCGCCGACACCAGTTCGTCCAGGCGAAACCGCCGGACATCGACCACCGGCGGCCGTGCCCGGTTGACCGGCTCCTGCAGCTTCAGCTGCGCGATCCGAATGGCGTCGTGATAGCTCATCCGTGCCGCCAGCAGCCGCGCGATCTCGGAGAACAACGCGTCGTCGAGGCCGCGGCGGCCGACGAAGCGGCGCAGCCGGTCGCAATACAGCTGCGCATATCTCGGTCCCTGATAATCGATCAGCAGCGCGACGCCCTGCAGCGCCGCGGGTTTCACCGCCTCGGGCAAGCCCGCCGGCAGACAAGCTGGCGCGGAATCATCCTGGCCCGCCATTTCGGCGAGCGTGGAGCGGATGATAGTGATGAATCCAGCCACGGGAATTCCTGACGCTTACGTAGGCTGCGCGCCCGCGGGGATCGCCGGCGCATCACGCTGCGCCAGCCGCGCTTCCAGCGTGGCTATGTTCTGGAACAGCCGGGCGCTGGCGAGACGCAGGAAGAAGAAGCCGAACTCCGGGTTCTGCACATACAGCTCTTCGACCTGGCTGTAGCTGACGCTCAGCACGGTGCCGGCCGCGACGCATTCCAGCGTCTGGGTGCGCTCGTTGGATGGCGACAGCATGCCGAGCTCGCCGACGATGGCCCCGACCGGCAGCTCGATGCCGGATTCCACCAGCCGGTAGCGGCCGCTAACGATGTAGAACATGTCCTCGGCCTTCTCATCCTTGTAGAACAGCGCCTCGCCGGCCTCGCATTTGCGTTCGGTCATGAACGGCTTCAGCCATTCCATCGACAGGTCGCTGTTGACGGATTTCTTCACGTCGCGGACCAGTTGCAGCATCTGATGCAGGCGATAGGAGTTCAGTGGTAGCAGCACCGCGTGCAGCGCCATGGTCGGATAATTGTGGGTCGGGATCGAGATCGCGATCAGGATGACATTTGTCAGAATGCCGAATACCCGCAGCGGAATCATCGTCCGCATGGTGCAGGTCGCGACCACGAAGATCGAGGCGAACGCGCTGCCGGCGTGTTGCAGATAGGCCATATCCATGGGAGCCAACCGGGTTTCCAGAGAGGGCCGCACCGTCCTCCGCAAACGTGAATTGCAGATGACCCGGGCCTTTGCGGCGGCAATATAACCGATCCCCGCCAAATAGCCCGCCCCGCGCGGCGCAGAAAATCACATGGCGGTGCCGTCACATTGACGGGCCGCCACGGCGCGGGCACGGTCGGTAGCCCGATCCCCCAGGAGAACAACATGTCGGAAACGACGGACACCCCCAGCGCGCCAATCCTCACCATCGACGGCGGCCGCGCTACCATCCGGCTGAACCGGCCGAAACACCTGAACCGGCTGCAGCCGGCCGACCTCGACATGCTGCTGACCCTGTTCGACCGGATCGAGGCCGACCCCGCCGTCCGGGTGCTGGTACTGACCGGCACCGGCCGCGCCTTCAGCGCCGGCTTCGACCTTGGCGCCATCGCCGAGCGCGCCACCAGCGAACCGACAGGCGCGGGCTCGTCCGGATCGGCCTTCGAAGTGGTCGCCAACCGGCTCGAGGATCTGGCGCTGCCGACGATCTGCCGGCTCAATGGCGGTGTTTATGGCGGCTCCACCGACCTGGCGCTGGCCTGCGACTTCCGGATCGGCGTCGACACCTGCGAAATGTTCATGCCGGCGGCGCGGCTCGGGCTACACTCTTACAAAAGAGGCATCAGACGCTACGTGACCCGGCTCGGCGTCGACAACGCCAAGCGGCTGTTCCTCACCGCGCAGAAACTCGAAGCCACCGAGATGCTGCGGATCGGCTACCTCACCGCTACCGCGCCGGAGGAAGCCCTGGATGAAGAGGTCGACAAGCTGGCGAACATCCTCGCCGGCAATGCGCCTTTGGCCATGCGCGGCATGAAGCGCGCCATCAACGAATTCGCCCGCGGCGAACTCGACGAAGCCGCCGCTGACCAGCGCGCCCGTGACAGCATGCGCGGCGCCGAAATCAAGGAAGGCATCGCCGCATTCGCAGAGAAGCGGCCACCGAGGTTTTGACACTCGTCATTCCCCGGCACACCAATTGGTGTGCCTGAGGGTGCGCGAGCGCAAGCTCGTGCGAACCCGGAATCCCGAGGTGATAAGGCACTTCGAGATTCGGGTTCGCCCGCCTGCGACTTCGTCGCACGCAGGCGCCCCGGAATGACAGCTTCCTACTCCACAAACGTCGCAACGTCCGGCAGTTGCGCGCGGCTGGTACGGTAGCTGTTGACCTTGTGCTCACGATCCGGAAATCCGAACGAGATGCCGCAGACCACACGGCGGTCGTCGCCCATGCCGAAATGCTGGCGTACCACGGCCGAATGAAACGCCAGCGCCGCCTGCGGCACCGTAGCGAGGCCGAGGGCCTGCGCCGCCAGCATGAAATTGTTGACGTAGCCGCCGCAGTCCACCGCACCATAGACGCCGAGCGCCTCGTCGGTGGTGATGATCGCCACATGCGGCGCGCCGAAGAAATTGAAATTCTCCAGCGCCTGTTTCGCATAGCCGGCCTTGTCGCCGCGGACGATGCCCAGGGTGTTGTAGAGCTGAAAACCGCTTTCGCGGCGGCGGTCGAGATAGACACCGCGATATTCGCGCGGAAACGGAAAGTCGCCTGAATTGGGCGTGCCGGCCGCAGCCACGGGATACAGCACGTCGCGGAATTTCGTCGTTGCCTCGCCCGACGTGATCGTCACCTGCCAGGGCTGGCTGTTGCACCACGACGCGGTTTTTTGCGCGGCGTTGAGCAGGCGTTCGATGGTGGCGCGCGGCACCTGTTCGGACTTGTAGGCGCGGCAGGAAAATCGCGACGCCAGCAGGTCTTCGAGGATGTCGATGGGCGCGGTGTCCATTTTCATATCCATCGGATCACCGCCCCTTTGTCGGGATCTTGTTGAACGGCACATCCTTGTCGACGCGGATATCGCCCGGCAGGCCGAGCACGCGTTCGGCGATGATGTTGCGCAGGATCTCGTCGGTGCCTCCCGCAATGCGCATCGATGGCGATTGCAGGATCATCGCCTGAAATTGCCCGGCGGTATCGGCATCCCCGTCGGTCAGCGCGCCCGACGCGCCCTGCAGGTCGGCGGCAAACATCGCGATATCCTGCAGCATGCTGCCGGAGACCAGCTTGCCGATGGAGTTTTCCGGGCCGGGGCGATCGCCCTTCGACAACGCCGAGATCGAACGGTAGCTGGTGTATTTCAGGCCTGAGTTCTTCACCGCCCAGCTCGCAAGCTTGGAGCGCACCGAGCGGTCGTCGATGGCGAGGCCGTCTTCCAGCATCAGGTTGCTGCAGAATTCGAACAGCTCGGGAAAGCCGGTGGAGAGCCGCGCGCCGATTGACATCCGCTCGTTCATCAGCGTGGTCAGCGACACGTTCCAGCCATCGCCGACGGCACCGAGCCGCTGGCTGTCGGGAATACGAACGTTGGTGAAGAACACCTCGTTGAATTCCTGCATGCCGTTGGCCTGCTTGATCGGCTTCACCTCGACGCCGGGGCTTTTCATGTCCAGGAAGAACATGGTGAGCCCCTTGTGCTTCGGCACATTGGCGTCGGTGCGGGTGATCAGGATTCCAAAGTCGGAGTAATGCGCGCCGGAGGTCCAGATCTTCTGGCCGTTGACGATCCAGTCATCACCGTCCTTCTCCGCACGCGTGCGCAGGCCGGCGACGTCCGATCCGCCCGCAGGTTCGGAGAACAGCTGGCACCAGATGGTCTCGCCGGACGCCAGCGGCGGCAGATACTTTCGTTTTTGCTCCTCGTCGGCATAGGCCATCACGGTCGGGCCGCACATGCCCTGCCCGATGGCGAAAGGACGGGAGAGCTTGTCATAGACGCCCTCCTCCTGCTGCCAGATCACGCGCTCGATCGGCGTCGATCCGCGGCCGCCGTAGTCCTTCGGCCAGTGCAGGCAGGCCCAGCCGGCATCGGCCTTCTTCTTCTGCCAGGCTTTCGCGACATCGATCATGCCGTCGCGATTTTCGCTGGCGCGTTTGGCCGAGGGTTTTGACAATTCGGCTTCCAGTTCCTTCGGCGCGTTGGCGTCGATCCAGGCACGGGCCTCGGCGCGGAAGGCGGCTTCCTGCGGCGTGTCATCGAAATTCATGGCGGGCATCCTTGTTAAAAGAAAACTGCAGGATGGATCGAGCGAACTCAACCCATCCTGCAAATCATCGTCCCTTGGTCGGGATCTTGTTAAACGGCACGTCCTTGTCGACGCGGATATCGCCCGGCAATCCGAGCACGCGCTCGGCGATGATGTTACGCAGGATTTCGTCGGTGCCGCCCTCGACGCGGGTGGCCGGTGAACGCAGCAGCATCGCCTGGAATTTGCCGGCGGCCTCCGCATCGTCCGGTCCGGACAACACGCCGGCGGCGCCTTGCAGGTCAAGCGCGTAGGTCGCGACATCCTGCAGCATAGCGCCGGCGACCAGCTTGCCGATGGAGTTTTCCGGCCCCGGCCGCTCGCCTCTCGACAGCGCCGAGATGGCGCGGAAGCTGGTGTATTTCAATCCACTGGCGCGGACCGCCCAGCTCGCCAGCTTGGAGCGCACCGCGCGGTCGTCGATGGCGAGTCCATCTTCCAGCATCAGGTTGTTGCAGAACTCGAACAGCTCCGGGAAGCCGGTGGCAACATTGGCGCCGATCGCCATGCGCTCGTTCATCAGCGTGGTCAGCGACACATTCCAGCCATCGCCGACGGCGCCGAGCCGCTGCGCATCGGGAATCCGCACGTCGGTGAAATACACCTCGTTGAATTCCGCCTGGCCATTGGCCTGCTTGATCGGCTTCACCTCGACGCCGGGGCTCTTCATGTCCAGGAAGAACATGGTGAGGCCCTTGTGCTTGGGCACAGTGGGATCGGTGCGGGTGATCAGTATGCCGTAATCCGAATAGTGCGCGCCGGAGGTCCAGATTTTCTGGCCGTTGATGACCCAGTCGGCACCGTCCTTTTCCGCGCGCGTGCGCAGGCCGGCGACATCCGATCCGCCGGCCGGCTCGGAAAACAGCTGGCACCAGATGTTTTCGCCCGACGCCAAAGGCGGCAAATAGTGACGCTTCTGGTCTTCGGCAGCATAGGCCATCATGGTCGGGCCGCACATGCCGTGACCGATGATGAACAGCGCGCCGAGCTTGCCGAACACGCCCTCCTCCTGCTGCCAGATCACCCGCTCGATCGGCGAAGCACGTCGGCCGCCATAGTCCTTCGGCCAGTGCGGCACGGCCCAGCCGGCATCAGCTTTCTTCTTCTGCCAGGCCTTTGCGACTTCAAGAATGTTGGCGCTACGCAACTGGATGCGGCCGAGCGAGGCCTTCTTCAGCTCATCCTCATATTGCTTCGGCGCATTGGCCGCGATCCAGGCTTTCGCCTCGGCGCGAAACGCGGCTTCCTGCGGAGTGTCGTCGAAATTCATCTTGGGTCGTCCTCGTTCAGCGTCGTTCCCCGGATGCTGCGCACTGCGCCGCCCCAACGATGCGAAGCATCGTCGGGCGGCGTGGTGCGCTGCTGATCCGGGGCCCATCGGCTCGTTCAGCATGGGTCCCGGATCTGCGGAGCGGCATAAGAATGCCGCACCGCGTCCGGGACACGGATCCTCGTTCGTTAGGCGGCCGCGTTGCGCTGGCGCATGCGGTCGATCAAAGCGTCTTCCCAATAAGAGAGGCTGCCGAGGCCGAGCGCCAAGGCGTTGGAGCGGCGGTAGTACAGGTGGCAGTCGAACTCCCAGGTAAAACCCATGCCGCCATGGACCTGGATGTTGTTCTTGGCGCAGTGCTGGAACGCCTGGGTAGCGCTGATCCGCGCGGCGGCGGCGGCTTCCGGCAATTCCGAGGCGTTGGTCGAGAGCGCCCAGGCGCCGTAGTAGCAATTCGAGCGCGCGAGGGTGGCGGACACGTACATGTCGGCGAGCATGTGCTTGACCGCCTGGAACGAGCCGATCTGGCGGCCGAAGGCGATGCGGTCCAGCGCGTAGTCGCGGCCCATCTCCAGCGCGCGATCGGCGCCGCCGACCTGCTCGAAGGCGATCAGCACCGCGGCGCGGTCGAGCACGCGGGTGAGAATGCTCCAGCCTTCATTGGCGGGACCCAGCAACTCGGCCTTGACGTTCTTGAAAGATATCTCGGCCTGGCCGCGCGATGGATCGATGTTGGTCAGCGCCTTGGCCTCGACGCCTTCGCTGGTGAGATCAACCAGGAACAGCGAGATGTCGGTCTCACGGCCGGTGGATGCGGTACGCGCCGCAACGATGGCGAAATCGGCGACGGCACCGTCCGGCACGGGCTTCTTGATGCCGTTCAGCGTGCCGTTCGAGGCGGTGAGCTTGATCGCGCCAGGCGACGGATTGCCGGAGCCCTCGAACAGCGCCAGCGTGCCGACCGCGGCGCCGGATGCAATCGCCGGCAGCCACTTCTGCTTCTGCGCATCGGAGCCGGCGAGCATCAGCGCTTCCGCGGCGAGATACACCGTGGACGAGAACGGCACCGGCGCCAGCGCGCGGCCCATCTCCTCGGCGATCACGCAGAGCTCGAGATGTCCCGCGCCGGAGCCGCCAAAGGCCTCCGGAATAGCAACGCCGAGAAAGCCCATGTCGGCGAGGCCCTTCCAGAGCTCGCGGTCATAGGTCGCCTTGCCGTCGATCACCTCGCGCACCGCCTTGGGCGGGCATTTTTCGGTGAGAAAACGCCGGGCCTCGTCGCGCAGCTGCTTCTGGTCGTCGGAGAAATCGAAGTTCATGGCGGTGTACTCTTTGTGAGACGATTGAATTCTAGTTGAGGATGATGACGTCTTCGCCGGGATAATCGGCATACAGCCGCGCCACCAGATCGGCGCGGCGCTGCAGCCCGGCGCGCTGGTTGACGTAGCCCTTGTCGGTGAGTTCGTTGCCGTCGATGGACGCCGGCTCGACCATGAACATGGCGCGCGCGATCCGCCGGCTGCTCGCACCCTCCGTGGAAGCATTATGCGCTTGCAGGCCGCTCTTCAGGCAGGCCAGCACCGCAGGGTGTTTGACGACATCGGCAAAACTTGCTTCGGGATCGCCGATCAGGGTGCGGCAGGCCGCGAGATTAGGCCAGGCCAGTACGCCGATATAGGGCAGGTCCTGCCCCGCAATCAGCGCGTCCTGCACCACCGGCGTCGCGGCGGCGATGACGTCGGTGCGCAGCGAGCCGACATGGACGAAGGTGCCGGTGGTGAGCTTGAAATCTTCCACCACGCGGCCGGAGAAGATCAGGCCCTGCACGGGATCGTTGTCGTCGACGAACACGCCGGCATCGCCGATCTTGTAAAAGCCTTCCTCGTCGAACGCGGCTTCGGTCAGTTCGGGCTGGCGATAGTAGCCCGGCATCACGTTGACGCCGCGCAGCCGCAATTCGTATTTCGAATCCACCGGCACCATCTTCAATTCGACGCCGGGAAACGGCAGGCCAATCAGGCCGACGCGCTCGGTGTCCCAATAGGTGCCGGTTGAGGTCGGCGAGGTCTCGGTGCAGCCCCAGCCGGTGTAGAACACGATGCGCTCGCCAGTGGTGCGCACCGCCAGCGCCTGCATCCGGTCATAGAGATCGTCCGGCAGCCGCGCGCCGCCATAAGCCATCAGGCCGAGATTCTTGAAGAAGGAGCGGCACAGCGCGTCATCCTTCTCCATCGCTGCGGCCAATGCGGCATAGCCCGCAGGAACGTTGGCGTAATAGGTCGGCGATATCTCGCGCAGATTGCGCAGGGTCTCGTCGATCATACCGGGCATCGGCCGGCCATCGTCGACATAGAGCGTGCCGCCCTCGATCAGCAGCGGATGAAACAGCGCGTTGCCGCCCATGGTGTGATTCCACGGCATCCAGTCGAGAAAGACCGGCGGCAATGCCGCGGGATCGCGCGGCCGGATCTGCATCATCATCGCGGCGTTGGAGCACATCATCGCCTGGGTGTTGATGACGGCCTTCGGCATCCCGGTGGAGCCTGAGGTGAACAGCAGTTTGCCGACCGTATCCGGCGTGATCTGCGCGATTGACTGCACCACCGCCGCGGTCACCGGCGTCACCGCCATGTCAGCATAGGCAATGCTGGCGATGCCTTCGGCGGGGCGCGCGACGTGCACGATCCGGATGCCGTCAAGGTCGAGCGCATTCAGCGCCTTCTGGAACGTCGGACCGTCCTGCACCATCACCACCGCCGGCTTGATCAGGTCGAACAGGTATTTCAGCTTGGCGTGATCCTGGCTCATCAGCGAATAGGCCGGCGACACCGGCGCCGCCGGATGCCGCGCCTGCATCGCGGCTTGCGTCATCAGCGCATGCTCGATGGAATTGCCGGACAGGATCGCGACCGGGCGGCCGGCTTCGAGATTCATGTCGAGCAGCGCCTGGGTCAGCGCATCAACCGTGCGCTTGGCTTCGGCATAGGTGATGGTGCGCCACTGCCGGTCCGCGCCGGCGCGCTGCGCCAGCCAGACGTGGTTTGGCCGCTCGACCGCCCACTTCGCCAGCGAGGCCGGCAGATGGGTCTGGTACTCCATCAGCGGCACACGTGACTTCAAGATGATGACGCCATCCGGCCGCCGCTCCACCGCGATATCGCGTTCGAGCCAGTTGATCTTGCGAAAGGCGGGCTTGGTCAGCACCGCGGCGGCCTGCGCGTTCATCTCTTTCCTCCCAAACGATGGTCTCTTTGTCGGACCTTGTGTTGGTCTTGTTGGATCACGCCTCAACGTCGGATGTAAACCGGCTTTCTCTTCTCGATGAATGCGCGGATGCCTTCCTCGAAATCTTCCGAGCGGCTGCACAGCACCTGGTTGCGATCTTCCATGGCGATGACCTGCTCGATCGAGCCGGCATCGACGGACATGTTGAGGCATTCCTTCGACAATCGCAGCCCGACCGGCGACGCGTTCATCATCGCATCGATGTAAGGTACCGCGGCGTCATCAAGCTGGCCGTCCTCGACCACTTCGGAGACGAGGCCGACTGCCAGCGCGCGCTCAGCGCCGATGAAGCGGCCGGTGAGGATCAACTCGGAGGCCACGGAAACACCGACCAGCCGCGGCAGAAAATAACTGGTGCCGATGTCGCAACCGCCAAGACCAAGCTTGATGAAAGCGCAGTTCATCCGCACCGATTTGGCGGCGATGCGAATGTCCGCCGCCAGCGCCAGCGCAAAACCGCCGCCGGCCGCGGCGCCATGCACCAGCGCCACGATCGGCTGCGGGCAGCGCCGCATCAGCATCACGATGTCTGCGATCCGGCGTTGCGAATCCAGCGAGTCCGCTACGCTCGGCGGCTCCTGCCGCTCGGCGCGCTTCGCCATCGCATGCTTGAGATCGAGCCCGGCGCAGAACGCCGGCCCCGCGCCCTTCAGCACCACGACGCGGGTCGTGCGATTGCGCTGCAGGCCCTCGAAGTACGCATTGAGCGCGTCGATCATCGCCGGATCGAGCGCGTTGAGGCTGTCCGGACGATTCAGCGTCACCCGGTCGAGCCCGTCGTCGTGTTCGATCAGCAGCGGGCCGACGCTCATCGTTTGATGTCCTACCGCGGCGCCATGCGGATAGCGCCGTCGAGGCGGATGGTTTCGCCGTTCAGCATCGGGTTCTCGACGATGTGGACCGCGAGGTTGCCGTATTCCGAGGCGTCGCCGAGGCGGGCGGGATGCGGCACCTGCGCGCCCAGGCTCTTTCGCGCTTCCTCGTTCAGGCCCATCAGCAGCGGCGTCAGGAACAGGCCGGGCGCGATAGTGTTGACGCGAATGAGATGCTGCGCGAGATCGCGCGCTGCGGGAAGCGTCAGGCCGACCACGCCGCCCTTGGAGGCCGCATAGGCGATCTGGCCGATCTGGCCTTCGTACGCTGCGACGCTGGCGGTGTTGATGACGACGCCGCGCTCCTCGCCGACCGGCGGCTGCTTCAGGAGTTGTTCGGTGAACAGCCGCAGCACGTTGAAGGTGCCGACCAGGTTGACCATGATGATGCGGGTGAATTTGGCGAGCGGATACACGCCGTCCTTGCCGACGATGCGGGCCGAGCCGCCGATGCCGGCGCAGTTCACCAGAATGCGCGCGGTGCCATGCGCAGCTTCGGCTTTCGCCAGCGCGGCCTTGACCTGGTCCTCATCGGTGACGTCGCCGACCAGCGCCACGCCCTTGATCTCGGCGGCAACCTTCTCGGCATTTTCCTGGCTCTGGTCGAGCACCGAGACCTTGGCGCCCTTGGCAGCCATGGCGCGCGCGGTCGCCGCACCCAGTCCCGAACCACCGCCGGTGATGACAACGGCAACGTCTTTCAACTGCATTCGTAGTGCCTTTCCTTGGGCGTTTCCTGGTCGTTTCTCGAAGTCTTGTTTTTAGAAGTGGTCCTTGGACGTTTCTTGTTTTGTTTTTGAAACTTGATCCTTGGGCGTTTCCCGACGTTTTTTCTTGGTTCGCTTTCGCTTCGTAGTCTTCCTTGGGGCCGTTTCTTCTTAGCTCTGTTGGTCCTTATCCGGCTGTTGCTCCAGCCTTGTTGTGGACCAGCATGCCGCCAAACAGCATCGCCTCCATATGGGCGACGTAGTCGCGGCAGACTTCATCCGTCACCGGGCCGACGCCGAGGGCGCGCGACATCGCATGACGGCTGAAGAACAGGTTGTCGCAGGCGCCGATCAGGCTGGTGTAGAACAGCACGGGATCGACGGCGCGGAATTCGCCAGCATCAAAGCCTTCCTTCAGCAGGCGGCTATGGAACGCGAACAGCGGGCCGATGAAGAATTTCGAAACTTCGTCGGCGGCCTCGTTGCTGCTCTCGTGCAGCAGGTAATGGATCAGCCGGTTCATGTAGGGGAACTGGTAGTAGGCCTTGATGATCCCGGCGATGTGCAGTCGCAGTTTCGCAGTCGCCGGGATCATCTGTGCCATCAGATAATCGAGGTTGGTCATCTCGGTGGCGGCGTCGCGCGCCAGCAGCGCCAGCAGCAGCCCGTCCTTGTTGCCGAAATGGTATTTCACCAGCGCCGCATTGACCCCGGAACGCTGCGCGATCTCGCTCAGCGATACCTCGATGGAGTTGCTGGCGATCATGAGTTCGCTCGCCGCCAGCAGCAGCTTGTCTGCGGTCGGATTCTTGCCGGCTGCCGTTCGTCCTGGGGTGCTGGTGATCGGGTAGGCTGCCATGGATATCCGTGCCTCGGGAGGCGCAGATAAGCCCATGATTGCGCCGCACTCAAGAGTTAATTGAGCGATTGACTAAATCAGCCTCGGACCTTTTAATCCGGCCCATCAACAAGCCGCCAAACAGGGCAAAACAGGGAGATCGCACCATGGCCGAGGCCTATATCGTCGCCGCCGCACGCACCGCCGGCGGCCGCAAAGGAGGCCGGCTGTCCGGTTGGCATCCGGCCGATCTCGCCGCCTCCGTGCTGGATTCGCTGGTGGAGCGCTCCGGCGCCGCCCCGGACCAGATCGAGGACGTCATCATGGGCTGCGTGATGCAGGCCGGCGAACAGTCCAACAACATTGCCCGCAACGCCATCATGGCCTCCGGCCTGCCGGAAAGCGTGCCCGGCACCTCGATCGACCGCCAGTGCGGCTCGTCGCAGCAGGCGCTGCATTTCGCGGCGCAGGCGGTAATGTCCGGCTCGATGGATATCGTAATCGCCGCCGGCGTCGAAGCGATGACGCGGGTGCCGATGGGCCTCGCCTCCTCGCTCCCCGCCAAGAACGGGTTCGGCCACTACAAGAGCCCGAACATGGAGAAGCGCTACCCCAACATCCAGTTCAGCCAGTTCACCGGCGCAGAAATGATGGCGGAGAAGTACGGCCTCTCCAAGGACGACCTCGACCAGTACGCCTATGACAGCCACCAGCGTGCCATTGCCGCGACCCAGGCTGGCAGGTTCAAGGACGAGATCATCCCGCTGCAGATCACCCGCGCCGACGGCACGACCGACACCCACCATATCGACGAAGGCATCCGCTTCGACGCCACGCTCGACGGCATCCGTGGCGTCAAGCTGATCCAGGAAGGCGGCAAGCTCACCGCCGCCAGCGCCAGCCAGATCTGCGACGGCGCCTCCGGCGTCATGGTGGTCAGCGAGAAGGGTCTGAAGCAGCTCGGCGTCAAGCCGATGGCGCGGATCCATCACATGACCATGATGGGCGGCGACCCCATCATCATGCTGGAAGCGCCCTTGCCGGCCACCGAACGCGCGCTGAAGAAGGCCGGCATGAGCATCGACGACATTGACCTCTACGAGGTCAATGAGGCCTTCGCCTCGGTGCCGACCGCCTGGCTGAAGACCATCGGTGCCGATCCCGCCAAGCTCAACGTCAATGGCGGCGCCATCGCGCTCGGCCATCCCCTGGGCGGCTCCGGCACCAAGCTGATGACCACGCTGATCCACGCGCTGAAGCAGAATGGCAAGCGCTACGGGTTGCAGACCATGTGCGAAGGCGGCGGCATGGCCAATGTGACGATTGTGGAGCGGCTGTAACTCCAGGCGATGCGTCGTGTCCCGGACGCGGTGCGGCGTACTTCACGCCGCTCCGCAGATCCGGGACCTACGCAACAGGACGGGCCCCGGATCAGCAGCGCACCGCTTGCGCGCTGCGCAGCATCCGGGGCACGCTGAACTTCTCGACAATCAATCGAGCGGAATCAATCCGCCGCCCCCTTGAGGAAACGCCCCCATGACGCACCCGTCGCTGCACGCCCGGACGAATCCCGACAAGATCGCCTACCAAATGGCGGGGTCGGGCAAGGCGATCAGCTATCGCGAGCTGGACGAACGCTCCAATCGCGGCGCACACCTGTTTCGGTCGCTGGGGTTGAAAGCCGGCGACCACATCGCGCTGCTGATGGAGAACCGGCTCGAATTCATGGAAATCTGCTGGGCGGCGCAACGCAGCGGGCTGTACTACACGGCGATCAGCCGCTACCTCACGCAAGACGAGATCGCCTATATCGTCGGGGATTGCGGCGCTCGGGTCGTCGTCAC
The DNA here is from genome assembly GCA_028290355.1 of Tardiphaga sp. GTDB lineage: Bacteria > Pseudomonadota > Alphaproteobacteria > Rhizobiales > Xanthobacteraceae > Tardiphaga. The sequence continues at coordinate 20,392 of JAQGKA010000066.1, forward strand.
CTCGCCGAAATCCGCCGACGCCATCGCGGCCTTGATTCCCGACACACCCGGCGTGCTGTTCTACATCCTCGACGAGCCGCGCGACGGCTTTCGCGACTGGAGCGCGGCGCTGACGTCGCAGCCGATCACGCCGATCCCGGACGAAGTCGCTGGCTACGACATGCTGTATTCATCCGGCACCACCGGGCGACCGAAGGGCATCAAGCGCGCCTCGGAAAACAACCCGATCGACATTCCCAATCCGTTCCTGAAAAAACTCTGCGCCGACATGTGCGGGATGAATGCCGACAGCATCTATCTGTCGCCGGCGCCGCTGTATCATGCCGCACCGCTGCGCTTCAACATGATGGCGATCACGCTCGGCGGCACCTCGGTGATCATGGAATCCTTCGACGCCGAGGAATTTCTGAAGCTCGTCGAAAAGCACAAGATCACCCAGTCGCAGCTGGTGCCAACCATGTTCGTTCGCATGCTGAAGCTGCCGCAGGATGTCCGGCTGCGCTACGACGTCTCCTCGCTGAACGGCGCGATCCATGCCGCCGCGCCCTGCCCGGTTGATGTCAAAGCCCGGATGATCGACTGGTGGGGACCGATCCTGATCGAATATTACGCGGGCTCCGAAGGCAACGGCGTCACCGTGTCGAATTCGCAGCAATGGCTGTCGCATCGCGGCACCGTCGGCCGCGCGGTGGTCGGCACCATCAAGATTCTCGACGAGAACGACCAGGAAGCGCCGACCGGCGAGATCGGCACGGTGTATTTCGCCGACGCGCCGGTGTTTTCCTATCACAACGATCCCGAAAAGACGAAGCGCGCCTACAACGACAAGGGCTGGTCGACGCTCGGCGATGTCGGCTATCTCGACGACGAG